>DATLIF010000162.1:0-8759 GCA_035539575.1 Fimbriiglobus sp.
CCCGGCCCCCCGGCCGGCGACACCCCGGAAGATCGAGAGGACATGCCCATGGCCGCCCGCCCCTCCTGGCTCCGCGCCGTCCGCGACCGCCCTGACGGACCTGCGCTCCCCTGGGCACTTGGTGGAGCGCAGGTAGTGGTAACTCCTTCCACAGTATTCCACAGTTGGGTGTGGAACCTCCACAAATCCCGGGGTTTCCACGCAACGAATGTTGCCTCTTGCAAACGGGGTGGATATCCTTCAAACACTGGAAAACGCAGTGGTTCAGACCGTTTTCCGGGGCTTAGTGGGCGGGATTCACACGGACGAAGTCACAGGTTCAAATCCTGTATCGCCCACTAGAATGTCTCGACCGGAGCCGACAGAAGATGACAGTGGACGCCCAACTCCGACCAAGGTTTGGGGTTGCGGCGTCTGAGCCATTTCCGGTCTATTGGCGGCGGCTCGTGACTGCACCGCCTTTTGCACCTCGACTGCACCGCTTTCTGTACCATCCCTCGTAGCCTTCTCGAAGTCGGCATCCAGCACTTGCAAGTAGTGCTTCAGCGCGATTGCCGGGGTGTTGCCGATCCACGCCGTGACTACGTGGATCGGATGGGACGCCATCAGGTCTGTCTCGCAACTGGCGCGGAGGTTGTGAAATAGTCGCGGCCAGGGCTGGAGGCCCGCTCGTTTGATTAGCTTCAGGAACTGCGTCCGCAGGTTACAGTTCATCCAACCCCCCGGCTGCTTCGCCGCCTCGCGGTGTTCGCCGGGCACCACGTACTCGGCCCCTTCGGACGCCACCTCGAACGCCTCTTCGAGGTAGGGCTTCAGAGTCGCGAAGATCGGCACGACCCGATACGCCTTGCCTGGGATGTGTTCCGTCTTGCAACTGGGCACGGTCATCCGCCCGGTCTCGAAGTTCACGTCCGACCACTTCAGACTCAGCACCTCGGACGGGCAGCGCAGTCCCGCGTACCGCGCGAGTGCGATAATGATGCGCCACGTCGGGTTGCAGACCGCGAGGATCTTCTCGGTGTCCGCGGCGCAGATGTAGGCTTTCCGCTCGGTCGGGATGACGGACTTCGCCGCCACGTCGGCGAACGGGTTCGCGTCGGTTAACTTCAGCCGCACCGCCTGCTTGAACAGCATCCTCACGGTCGTCAGTCGTCGCGCCACTGTCGCCGCGGCGAGCTTCGGCTCGCGGGTCAGTAGGTGTGACTTGAACTCCTCGGCCTGCTCGACGCTGATGCCGCGCAGGGGTGTCCCGGCCCCGAAGAATCCGGTGAGGTCGTTACTGACCGTCGTGAGGTTGGTCAGGGTCGATCCCTTCGCGTCTGCCTTTCGACGCTCCATGTACGCTGCGATGAACTCACCTAGCGCCTTCGCCTCGCGGGACGGAATCAAGCCGACGGCCGCGAGCTTCGCTGCCAGGTCGTCACTGATGCCGTTGACCCACTGCGCGGTTACCGCATCCATCGGCAGGTTCGCGACGCGGAGGGTGTGTAGCGTTTCGACCTTCAACTTCACCTCGTTCGCGGTTTTCTTGTTCACTGCGCCGAGGCGGATAGAGCGGCGCTTGCTGTCAGTGCCGACGAGTTGGATGATGTAATTGCCGTTAGGCTGGCGACTGAGCGAGGCCATGGGATTTGGGCCCTCGGGGACGGCCGGCCGACGCGGCGGCGGGTCCCCGACCGCACACCGGACCGACTGATCAGGGTGAGTGAACTCTACACAATCGTCGGTCGGCGCGCTATGTCGGGAACCACATTGGCGGGAAAAATGGATGCAGGGGCACCCACCCCGGCCCGCTCGCCGCGGGCGGGGTGGGTCTGTCTGTCTGTCTGTCTGTCTGTAAGACAGACAGTGGGACGGGGGACACTGGTGTCACCCATCAGGGGTCATCCGTGACACCCTTCGCGCGGGCCGGATGGAGCCGGTAGACCGCCGGGCCGGCAGACGGCGACCCGCGCCTCACCACCTCCACCAGCCCCCTCCGGCGAAGCGTCCGGAGCGCCCGCTTGACCGTCCGCCCCGACACCCCTGACCGGCGCGCCAGGTCCGACACCGCTGTCCTCGCCGTACCCCCGCGCTCGTCCCGCCACAACAGCAGCCACACCAGCGCGGCGCTGGCTGGCAGGGACCGTGCCGTGCGGTCGAGGAAGCGGTTGGCATGAGCCAGCTTCCTCACCACCGCGTTAGGCTTCTTCGCTGGTGGGGCGCGGGCGGAGGGAGGCTCGGGATCGGGTGGGGCGCGGATGACCTCACACCCGGAGAGGGGCTTGGCCGAGCCCCAGGGTGGGTCGGAGGGCATCAATCATCCCCCTTCGACTTGCCGTTCTTGGCCCAGTGCTTCCTCGCCTTGCTGATGAGGTCCGCGCGGTCTCCTGCCACCGGGTCGTCCGGTTCGAACCGCATCACCATCAGCTCAGCCCGGAGGGGGATGTCGGCCGCCTCGGTGTGACGCGCCTTGACGTGTTTCAGGGTCGCCCGACCCGACTCGGCCGGGGTCAGGATGTAGGCATCGTCGGCAGCATACTCGCACTCGCCCGTCTCCTTGAAGCTGGCCAGCCCAAGCCCGTCGTAGGAACTCTTGCCGTGCTTGCCGCCCGGCTGCCTGCCCACGCTGGAGAGCACCAGCAGCCCGCGCCCCGCGTCCGCGAATCGGCGGAAGGCGTCCAGGAGGGCGTTCGTCTGTGAGCGCTTGTCCCGGTGCTGGCCCGGCGCGGACAGCCGCTGGAGGTAGTCGATCACCAGCAGGTCCGCGTCGCACCCGTCGGCCGCCGCGACCACGCCCGCGAGGTCGAAGGCGCTTGTGAGGAAGGTCACCCGCTCGCGGACCTCGGCCAGCGTGGCCAGGGCCGTGGCGATCGCGGGGCGGTCGGTCTCTCTTAGCCCGCGGTCCCTAACCCGCGCGTACGGCACGCCCGAGAGTCGCGCGAGTTGACGGTCCAGCAGCACGTTCGGGGGCACCTCGCAGCAGGTGACGAGTGCTTTCAACTCAGGGTTCACCCGGACGGCGTCGAAGCTGAGCTGGTTCGCCAGTGCCGTCTTGCCCGCGCCCGGCGGCCCGCCGACCAGGGTGATCAGGCCCGGACCCAGCGGGAAGCGGGCCAGCGCACCCGACCCGGCGGCCCAGCGGACCGGCGGGGTGCCGTGCAACACGTCGTGCGACCACTCGTCGATGAGGTCGCCGAGGGTGGCGAAGGGGGATGAGTCAGCCACCGGCGCACCCCCCTCCGCTTTCCGCGGCGCGCTTGAGGCCGCACTCCACTTGCCGCGCCGCGTCGGCGGGTGCCAGCCCCGAGTCGAGTGCCGTCTCCATGAGCAGCGCCATCGCCAGCCGCGGCGGGCAGTCGAACTCGCCGAGGTTGGCCGCGGCGCTAAAGAGCAGCCGGTGCCGGTCGCCGACGCCCGCGCCCTCGCGGATGTAGTCGAGCGTGGCGCGGTTGAGCCGATCGGGACCGCCGGCCGCAACGTCCGCGGCCCGGTGCTGGGCCTTCTCCGCCTGCTCACGCCCCACCGCCTCCGCGGTCTGGCACCAGTCGTGCGCGAGGCGCGGCTCGGGGGTGAGCGTCGGGTCCTCGGGG
Organism: Fimbriiglobus sp.; assembly: GCA_035539575.1. Taxonomy (GTDB): domain Bacteria; phylum Planctomycetota; class Planctomycetia; order Gemmatales; family Gemmataceae; genus DASSAT01. The sequence continues at coordinate 3,573 of DATLIF010000162.1, forward strand.
GAGTGGGGGCGCGGCTGAGCGGCGAGCCGCCGCACCCCCTCGGCGCTCAGGCGCATCAGCTCGTCGTAACAGAGCCGGACCTTGTACAGTCCCGTCCTCGCGTGCCGGGAGTTGACCAGCCGCCACAGGCGGACCTTGTCGTAGTTGCCCTCGTCGAACTTCACACCACCGACCGCGTCTACGCCCGCCAGTTTGGCCAGCCGGGTGGCGAGCTTCCGGCAGACGAGGTGAAACGCGGGGCCGGGCTCCGGACGGTGCGGCAGCGGCAGCCCGACGTGGACCGACCGGCCGCCGCTGTAGAAGACCTCCAGGTCCCCCTCACCCAACGCCGGGTAGCGCTGGAGGAGGGTCGTCGCCAGCCGCCGCCCGGCATCCAGTGCCGGGGCGATGTCGTCGGCCGCGTCGAGATCGAAGTGCAGCACCATCGACCAGACAGGGCCGGCGAACCCGGCGGATGAGCCGTCGTTGGCCTTGAGGTGCCCGGGCATGGCGCGGTCGAAGTGGAACGCGCTGGCGTACTGCTCGCAGGCCGGGTCGAATGGTGGGGTCACGTTGGCCGCGGCCACCAGGAGCGGCACCCACTCGACGACCGCGCGCTTGGAGTGCGTCGGGCCGGCGACGTGCAGGCCGTAGCGGAAGGTGAGGCCACTCACCGGGCACCCCCCTCCGGCGTCTCGCCGTCGAGGGTGTCGAGGTCCACCGCCCACGGAGCAGGCGCGTCGGGCGCGGGTGACGGCTGTGTGGGCGGGTTGGATGGGGTCGGGGCGGCCTCGTCGGCCACCTCGACCAGCTCCCACGACCGGACCTCGTTGCACTCGCCGCCGTCGTCGCGCGTGCGGACCACGACGCGGGCCTTGACCACCAGTCCCGGCCGCAGCCCCTCGTCGAGCTGGGCCAGGTCGGTGACGCCGATCCGGGCGAGGGCCCTCATCGTGTACGGCAGCGCCTTCTCGCTCAGGTAGTAGTCGTGCCAGATCAGGCGGCCGGTGTAGTCGCCCCCCCGGACCCGCAGTGTGACCTTGTAGCCGGGCGTGCCGGTGCGGGACTCGAAGGCGGTGCCCTCGGTCAGGTCGCAGACGTACGTTCCCGCCGGGATCGGCTTGTCGGTGTCGGGGGCGGGCGCGGTGCCTGCCCACTTCGTCCGCAGGTCCGCCATGTCCTTCACGACCTCGGACAGCTTCAGCTTCTTCTTCGGAGTCATGCGATGCCTCGCGGTGGAATCAGGACGGAACCGCGCGGTTCCGCCGAATGGGTTCGGAACGGGTTCACAAGTGTCGCGAGGCGCGCTAGGATGTGGTTAGATAAGCATCCGCACCTGCGGCACACGGCGGCCTGCCCCTGACACGGGCGGGCCGTCGGCATTTCAGCAGCCCTCGCGGGCCAGCCGCCGGACTTCCTCGTCGGGGATCAAGCGCCGCCGCCCCAGCCGGAGCGACCGGACCTTGTTGCCGTCGAGCATGCGGTGGAGGTGCCGCGTCGAGACGTGCAAGAACTGCGCGGCGTCGTTAATCGACCAAGGCGAGCCGGGCGCGCGGGTCTGCTCCGGCTGGAGTTGAGGGGTGGTCGTGGTCATGGGTGATCCCGTGAGTGTGTGGCGGGCACCACGCCCGCCGTTCACGGGAAGTAGACGCGACGAGTCGCCTCCGAGTCCGGGAGGCGGGGTTTCCTGACCGTCAGGAAACCTCGGCGGAGACGCGCGACGACTCGAGAACTCAGGGCCGGAACCGCGAAGCCAGTATTTCGTCAGAAAACGTTTCCTGACCGGGTTTCCTGATCGGGGTTCTCTTTGATCCAGGCGAGAGCGTTCCGGAAGAGCTGCTCGTCGAACGCCTTACCGGCCTCTCTCACTCGCTCCTTGAAGTCCTTGTCCGTGCGGAAGTGATCCAGCAGCGTCTTTGCACCCGAGCCTTCTTGCCAAGCGCCCCGGATGAGGTCGTAGATGTTCCGCAGGGCCTTCTCCGCGGGGGTGGACCTCGGACCCTCACCAAGCCTCGGACGTCCGCCCTCATTCCGCGCGGGCTTGTCCGGCTTCGCGGGGGGTACTCCGCGGCCGCCCTCGGCCCCCACCGGAGTCGCTTTCAACCGCCTCAGGGCCTCTCGGACATCTAACTGCTCGGCTTGGGAGACCGTCACCGACCCGCCCGACCCGCGAATGACATCCGCGAGCAGGCGGCCAACGGACTTGACGCTAACCGCAGCGTCGTATCGCAACAGGACCTCCGTCTGGAGGTCGTCGTACCCCGGCACCGAGCACAACGCCCTACGGTACGACAGCACGATCGCGGCACGGGCCAGTTCTCCCGTCAGCGCCACACTCCCCCCGGGTGGAACCACGAACGGGCGGGGGTCGGCGTACCGACCCGCGAAGGCGCGGAGGAGCTGAAGCACCGCTCCCAACGTCCAGGTCTGCGGGAGGTGTTCGACAGGCGGAATGCTAGCATCCCCCAGGGTCCAGTTCGGTTCGGCGACCGTGAACGGCGTAGGGAGTTCGGTCGGCATGGGTGCGTCCACCTGGTTCGGCCGGTCGTTTTCGGGAGGGCGACTGATCGCGGCCCACCACTGCCACAGAGACTGGTCCGCCCACACGACGCACTGATCCCGGCCGTAGGTCGCACTCGTGGCGGGTCGAACGACCCACTCCCCGCCCTGCACGACGCCCGGTGTGGTAGTGAGGCCGGGTGAGGGCTCCAGCCGCCTGGCCTCCGCGTGCGCGTAGATCGCCCACTCGGTCGCGTCGCGGGGGTGCCCGGCGGCTTCCAGTCGCCGCCTCAGGACCGCATAGCTCGCCCCGCGACGACCCGCAGGGTCACGGCTGCCCTGCGGTTGGGACGTGGTGTTGAGTTCGCCCGGCAGCGCGCGCATCGCGGCCTCCACGAGGTGACGCGGAGGCTCGATCGAGTCGGGGCGGATGTTCACTCGGCGCACGGCATGCGGCGGGGTTGGGGGATCTGGGTCGGCCATCCCCGGGCACCGGAGCGTCGCGGCGGCCACCTCGACGGGCAGTTGATCGGCTTCTATCGTCCCGCAGCTCCGGGCGCGGCAGACGTCGCCCCGGACGCGCAGCAGGTTGGTGTAGGTGAACTCACCGAAGTGCTGGTTCACGTACGCTTCGAGGTGCGGGAACGCCGGGTGCTTCTTGTACTCCGCGCACGCCTCGAACACCGCCGCCTGGATTCGGAGGTAGCCCGTCCCCGGCGCGCCGTTCATCGCATCCGCCTCAGCCCTGGTCGCCGTCGCCGCCTGTTCGACGCAACGCAACTCGACGAGCAGGTCGCCGAGGGTCCGGGTGGAATACGAAGGCGAGGGGGCTTGCGACGGCGGGGCCACTGAAGGAGCCGCGCCTGCGGCGGAGTCGAGGAGGTCCGCGACCGCGGCGAACGTCATCGCGTCCACGGCTGCGCGGCCGAGGCCCAGCGCTCTCATCGCCTGTCTGTGGAGGTCGCGCACCTGCGTCGGGGTGAGTTCCGCGTACCCCTCGACGCCGAGTCGGTCGAGTAGTCTCTCCAGGCCCGGCATCCGGTCGAGGCGCGGGGTGAACCGATACCCGCCCGGGAGCGGATCGACGGTGTACGCGGCCTCGTCGGACTCGATGCCGAACGACTCGGCAGTGAAGGCATCGTCAGAGTTGTCGCGGTCGAGCGACTCGAGGACGGAGAGGAGGTCGCCGAAGTTCTCGACGTGAGCGGGATAGTCCGTCCAGTGAACGCTCATCACGACTCCGTAGAAGCAGCCGATTTTGTTCGCACATTTTACTGACTGTAGCTCTCGACTGGGAAGGCCAACAGGCGACGACGATGGCCGTGCGGTGACGTGAGTCCGGCCGCCTCGTGAGCCGGAGAGGTGTCTGGGTGGAGTGAGCGGCGTCCCGGCAGCAGTCGAGGCGGGCGGACCTGAGCCGCGGTGCTGTCAGCCAGTGGTACCGGTTGCCGCGGACGTGACGACGTTGACCTGTTTCCGGGCGAGGTTGATCTGCAGCGCCGGCACGGCGAGCTTGCGCACCAGGGCCAGCGCCTTCAGGGCCGCGAGGTACCGTCGGTGGGTGGAGTCCATGCGGCGCTGGAGGAAGTCCGACTGGCGGATCGTCAGGTCGCCCTGGCCGCGGGCGAAGCGCAATTCGGCCTCCTGCACCTGCACCCAGCACGCGACGACGCGCTCGACCAGGAGCCGCTCCACCGGGGTCGGGTTGTCGCCCAGCAACTCCGCCCGCATCAGTTCGAGCTTGCGCAGCAGGGCCTCGCGGAAGGCCAGGTTCTTCGCACCTGCCATCGCGGAGGCGAAGGACACAACCACCTTCTCGGCCAACTCGCCGCCGAACTGGCGGACCACCTCCGGGACCTGGAGCATCCTGCGCAGTTCAGGGAGCGTGGCCTCATCACCCTTCTGGGCGCGCTCGATGACCTTGCGGATCTCGGCGACTGAGGGCGGCCGTTCATCCCCCTTCGGCGATGTCGTTGTGGTGGACACGTCGCCTCCTCCAGTCGCCGCGGTTGTGCCGGTGGTAGCCCGCCGACAGTAGGGCCGCCTCGGCCAGCAGGTCGAGTTCCGCGAGCGGGGCGTCGAGGGTAGAGACCTCCTCCCGCTCGGCGCGGTCTGCAACCTGCTCGGCTAAGCGGACGGCGCGCTCGTCGGCGTCGAGTTGCGCCGCGAGCTGCCCCGCCAGTCCCCCTCCGACGTACTCGCGGACGACCCGGCCGTTCTCGCGTCGGGAGCGGGTGTAGTACAGGCCGCCCTTGTCCCAGCCCATTTCTGTTACGCCCGCGGTGATGCCCCTCTCGCGTAGACACTGGATTCTACACACCAGACCTGCCCGCGCAAGGTGACATGGGGCCGAAGGGGATGTGAGGAGTGACACGGGGCGCGCTGTGGTGGCTCCCGCCTTACCGAGCACGATGTTCACGACCCAGCAGCCGCGGACGTGCGCTACCGGCCCGCGGCAGTGGGCCAAGAAGCAGTCGCTTCACGGTCTCGGGTTCACGGACTACTCTTGGGGTCGAACGCATCGGCTGATATGAAATCGTCGAGTCGGATGAAGATGAAATCGCGCAGCGGGGTTCGCTCGGACAAGTGTGCGGGCTCCGCTCACGGGCTCGCCGCCATGCCCAAACTGTGTTCCTTTCTCGACAAGGGCGTGAGTCCGGGGCCGGATTGCAGGTAGTCCAGAGTACGAAGCAAGAAGGTGTATTTAAG
>DATLIF010000163.1:0-2133 GCA_035539575.1 Fimbriiglobus sp.
CCCCGGGCCGCCCCGCCGGGCCCGGGCCAGCCACCGGCTGACGGTCACCCCGGACGCCCCGAGGGCATCGGCGATGTCCCGCTGGACCCAGCCCTGCCGCTTGACCGCCACCGCCTGCAACCGCCGCCACTCCCGGAGGTCATCCGTGACAAAGCCGAGGACCTCCATACCCCATGCTAAGCGGCCAGCAGCTTAACCTTCTCCGCGCAGCGGTCAGTAAAACTGCCGGCGGCCAGGATCACCATCAAGGCGAAGTGAATCGCTGCTGTTGCCCCGGGGCCCGGCTTCGATCGGCCGGTCTCCCGGTGTAAGGCTCAGTCCAATCGTCAGCACATCCCCGTCCAGTGAGTGGATCACCCGCCGGAGCGCGCCAGCCGGACTACCTCGCGGTGACGGGATTAACTGTCCCCGGCGCGAGAGGAACTCGCGGACTTGTGCGGGACGATTACACCCGCCGCGTCCGGCGATGGCCTTCAGCGCCCCATCGCGTCGATGGTGATGATCGCTCCGGTGATGTCCACCAACCGCAACGGCTCGGGAATCGCCGTGATTTCGTTCGACCTCTCGGCACACGCCACCTGCCCCAGCGACAGCCCGAACTCGCTGGCCCAGACGCCGACCGAATGCAATGTCCCCAGGCCCCTGGCACGGTCGTGGCTGCGGCGCAGGGTCTTGCCGTCCACCGCCAGGATCGGTCGGTCGATCTCGGTTGCCTCGGCCGTCGCCGCCCACCGCGATGTCAGCCAACCGGCGAAGCCGGCTTGAAAGGCCACCGGATCGACCAGCGCCAGCACGCGGCGGTAGACATCCTTGCGCGGCATGCCGTTGGGCAGATCGAGAAATGTTGGAGAAACGCCTCCTTGAGCTTGGCCCACTGGGCGATCGACGTGGGCCCGCCGGCTCCCGCCAAGACGGCCAGGATGGCGATGACGATCACACTGACGAACGGGTGCCGCTGATAGATGTCCGACCGCGGGTCTTCGAGGTCGTGGAAGTGACACGTGATTTCGTCCAGGCTGATGCGAACGTCCGCCATGACCGATCCCCGGCGCGGGAACAATCCCTGCCGACACGGGGAGCGGTATACGACGAGAGACCCCTTGGCGCAAGTCAGCCTAAATTACCAGGCTTGACCAAAGTGAGCGCTGGCCCTGCCTCCGGACCCCATCGCTCCCGTTGCCCCCCGGGTCCAGCCCCCAATTACCGATCGTTTACGTGTGGAACCACCACCACAGCGGGGGCCAACCCCTCAGCCGCAGGACGCACCCATGTTCCGCCGTAGCCCCGCGTCGTGAGCGCACCACATCCCGCCTGAAGGTCAATCCGTTTGAGACCCGGGTGGGGTTGGCACACGGGCGGATGGCGGAAGGAACCTCAAGAATAGAAGAGTTGTAATTCTTGATTTCCGGCATGACCTCGGGTATGCTACCGTGATGGTTCTCCCGTAGGGCCCGATCGGTGCCTCACCTCTGGCGCCTACTTGGACCGCCGGTCATGCTCGCGGCCGTCACGGCGGACGGGCTGGCATCCGGATCGAGATCCGGATCGGCCTCCTCATCCCCGGGTTCATCCCGTTTACGCGGCCCGAGGTGGTCGAGTACGCCCCGACCCTGACCGAGCGGAATGCGATGGCCGGCGTCGGGGCGTTCGGGCTGCCTCGGCTCACCACCGCGCGGAACGGGATTGCGGCGGGGTTTACCAACCGACTGTCCGTGACACCCCAATCGACACCGCCGGTCGCGAGTACCCCATGACGCCGTACGCAAAGACCGCCCAGACCGCCATCGCCGCCGTCAGCCGACTCGCCGAGGTGTACGACCCGGCCCGCCGGATCAAGTTGAACTCGGCCGACATCGCCGAGAGCCGGCACTTGCCTCAACCGGTGGTGGCCAAGATCCTGACCATCCTGTCGCAGGCCGGGGTCGTGAACGGTTCGCCCGGCCCCGGCGGCGGGTACTGGCTCGCCTGCCCGCCGGAAGAGGTAACGCTCTACGACGTGGTCGCACTGTTCGAGCGGGTGGATCAGAACGTGAGCTGCCCGTTCGGGCCGGAGTACTGCGGCACCGGCCCCCATTGCCCGCTGCACCTCGACATGCTCAAGGTGCGGGAGCAAATGGTGACGTTTTTGAAGAC
>DATLIF010000164.1:0-9478 GCA_035539575.1 Fimbriiglobus sp.
GTCGTCGCCAAGGGCAAGCACCGCGGGATGCCCATCCCCATCGAGGTGGACCTGTTCCTGATCGGGTCCGACCCGGCGTGTCAGTTGCGCGCCCATCACCCGGATGTCGGGCGGCAGCACTGCGCCCTGGTGACGCACGGCCGCCGCGTCTACGTCCGCGACCTGGGCAGCGGCCAGCCGACACACGTCAACGACCAGCAACTACCGCCGAGCGAGGAGTGGCCGCTGCACAAGGGCGACCGGCTCACCGTCGGGCCGCTGGAGTTCAAGGTGTCCTTCCACGAGCGGCCGCTCACCAGGCGGGACATGGACGAGTGGGCGTTGCGGGTGCTGGACGAGGACACCGGACCGAAGAAGTCGCTCCGCGAGGAGTTGGCCGAGGTCGAAGGCCGGCCGTACGAGTACCACGACCCGGCGGCGGAGGCGGCGGCCGCCATGCTCAACCAGCTCCAGGCGATGAAGGGGGTGGTCCACGGCCGCTTGCGAATCTCGCAGGAGTCAGGCGTCACCCTCGTCCGGGTGAACGAGGCGTACCTGGTCGAGCCGGCCGAGCTGTCCCTGCTCAAGAAGGAGCTGCAAGAAAACCTGGGCGGGCGGGACCTGCGGGTGCTGCTCGACCTGAAGACCGTCCGGCGGATGTCCGCGGCGGCGGTAAGCCTGTTCGGCGAACTCTCCCGCTGGCTACGCGAGCGGGGGAGTTGCCTGGCGATGTGTCGGCTGCGGCCCGAGCTGGCCGGGATGCTCTACGATCTGGAGTCGGTCTTCCACTTCCGTGTCTTTACCGACAAATCGGACGCCCTGTCCGCTCGCTGGTAGTTCCGGTTGACCCCACCCCGCACCGAAGGTATGTCCCGCCTCCGAGGGGCTGCGGTCCGTGCCGGCCCTGGGTTGCGAATGGGGGGTGCGCGGTGACTCGACTGATCGTGATGGTCGCGCTGGTCGCGGCGGGGTCCGGGTGTGCCTCCACCTGGGAGACCATGACCAGCCGGCAGTTCCGGGACAAGCCGCTTGATGCCATGTTCGGAACGGAGGACCCGCTGACGGTCCTGCGGGAGAACCCCGACGGCGAAACCCGCGCGCGGGCCATGCGTCGGCTGAAAGAGCCGGCCGCCAACGGCCGACCAGAGAGCGAGCAGGACGAAGTGGTGCAGATCCTCACGACCGCTGCCACGTCCGACCCCAGCCCGTGGGTGCGGATGGCCGCCATCGATACCCTTGGTAAGTTCCGGGACCCGCGAGCCGTCGAGACCCTCGCGGCCGCGTACTACCAGGCGGCCGGACGGCCGGAGTCGGCCCCGCAGGCGCAGACAGTCTCCGTGTCCGGCGGGCGGCAGGTGGGCGTGGGCGCCGACCGACTCGGCCTGCAAGGACCGCAGGGGTTCCCTTCCGACCAGGCCGCCAACATCCGCGGCCGGGCGCTGGAGGCCCTGGCCCACACCGGCCGTCCCGAGGCGGTGGAGTTCCTCGCCCGGGTCGCCGGCGGTCAGGAACTGCCGGCCGACGAGGATCCGGCGGCCAAGGACTTCGTCCGCCAGCGGGCGGTTGCCGGGCTGGGACAGGTTCGTTCGAAGGAAGCCGTCCACGCGCTGGCGCAGGTTCTCAATGCGGAACACGGCAAGGACGTGACGCTGACGAATCTCGCCCACGGCGGTTTGGTGAGCCTGACCGGGCAGAACCAACCGGCCGATCCACAGGCGTGGGGAGCGGTCGTCCAGGCCGGTTTCGAGATCGCCCCCGAGCCGAACCTGCTCCAGCGGACCGTCGGGCTCGCGGGCGAGTGACCGGTGCCGACCTGGGGACGGGTTCGTAGGTCAGTAGCGGTCCGTCCCCTTGAACCCCGGTTCGCCCATGCAGTACTTCAAGCCGTTCACGTACTTCGTATCGAAGAAGCCCGGCGGGTGGATGAACCTGCTCTACGGGGCGGTGTGCGTCCTGATCCCGGTCATCGGGCCGATCGTGCTGCTCGGCTACCGGGCGGAGATGGCCGAGGACCTGGACCGGGACCCCCGACTCGAAGAGTACCCGAACTTCGACTTCAACCGTTTCATTGACTACCTGACCCGCGGCATCTGGCCGTTCCTGATGCAATTGATCGTCGGCGTCGGGTCGATGGCCCTGATGCTGGTGGTCGCGGTGGCTGGCTTCGTGGCGTACAAGGCGACGGACGAACCGGTCGTCGGCTTCTCGGTCGGCGGGTTGCTGTTCATCCCAGTGATGCTCCTCTCGATCCTGGTGCTGTGGCCGATGGAGCTTCACACGCAGCTCTCCGGTAAGTTTGAGTTCGGACAGGCGCTGTCGTTCATGTCCCGGATGCTGGGGCGGGTGTGGGGCCAGGCGATCCTGGCGGCGCTGGCCCTGTGGTTCCTCGGCAGCGTGGTGGTCCTGCTGGGATACGCGGCCTGTTTCGTAGGCGTTTACCCGGCCATGGTGATCGTCGGCATGGCCGAACAGCACCTCATCGGTCAACTCTACCGCCTGTACCTCGACGAGGGCGGTGTGCCGATCGGCGTCCCGCTGGAGAAGTTGGAGATCGACGAGGAGTAGGGCGCGGTCAGCGGCCGACGGCGACGAACACCACCACCGTCTCGTCTTCGAACGCCACCTGCCATTCGCCCGGCCGACCGCGGAGCAATCCGGTCAACGGCAGTTCACGCGGGGCGATGACCAGCTTCGCGGATGTCAGGTCCGGGTCGGCGTCCCAGCCAGGCCCGCCGGCCCAAGTGGACATCGCCCGCGTCACCCGCTCGCTGCCGTAGAGGTTCGTGCGGCCGTCGATGGAGACGGGGTGCGTCGGCAACGACCAGATCAGGTAGCCGCCCCAGTCGAACGAGTTGAACAGTGGTCCGGGAAGCTCACGGTCCCGAACGAACGCCGCGGACCGGACCGGGTAGGCACGTTCGTTGGCTGCGGCGATGTCGTTCGGCGGCCCCAGCCCAGCAAGGTTCAGCAGCCGGATTGCGACGAACGCCGCGGTCACCACGCCCACCACCAGTTTTTTCGAGAGTTGATCGACGGGGACCGTGCCGGCTTGCCGCAGCACCACGCCGGCCGTGACGGCGGCGAACCACACATCCCGCCGCATTCGCAGCGTGAGGACCAGCGCTACCACGATCAGCGCGGCCTCAAACCAGTCAATGGGCCGTCGCCGGACCGCGACAACACCCGACCAGCCCAGAAGCCCAAGCACTGCCCACAGCCACGGCGACGACGGATCGGGCGGGGCGAGTTCTTGCACCGTCCGCAGCGGTCCCGTCTGAATGGCATACTCCAGGACCACGACGTGCAATCGGGCGAAGTACGGGTTACAGAGCGTCGCCAGCACGCACCCGGCCGTCAGCAGCATCAGCGATCGTCGTCTCGCCCGACCGGGGAAGGTGCATGCCAGCCCGAGGACAAGCCAGCCCATCACGAACTGGACATGGACGTTCGCCCAGACCGCGTACACCAGAGTCAGCCACCACGCCCGTGAGGCTGGCGACCCGTCACGGATGGGCTTCACCACCCCGATCGTGAGCGCGGTGAACACGATGGTCAGATGCCACGGTCGCTCCTTCATCAGTGGCATCATGGCGACACCTGCCAGCAGCGCCGCCGGGGCCATCCGCCATCCGCGATTCGGCATGAGCACGAAGACCGCGGCCGTGGACGCCGCGCCGAGGAGTGTTCTCGCCCAGACGATGCCGGCTTCGCCGAACGCGGCATAGGTCTTGAAAAGGCCCCACTCGTAGAGCCAACTGTACGCGACCCACGGCGTCGGCCGTTCCTGGCCGAGGCGGGTAAATGGGTCGGTGTCGGGCACACTCCCGGTATCGGCGACGAGTTGTCCGACTCGCAGGTGCCACCAGGTGTCGTGGTCGAACTTCGGGTCGAGGGTGAACGCCGCCGGCAGCGCCGCGGCCGCGAACAGGATGGCAAGTTGGACCGGTCGGGATGGGGGCGGCATTGGGCCGAAGAGCCTCAACCGGACAAGGAACGCAATGGACTGATAGAGTATCCCCGTACCGCTTCCCGCCGACATCGAAAACCAAGCGGAGGTGCCGATGAACCCTCTGGCCCTGTCAGTTGTTCTGCTCGCCCCGGCCCAGCCGCCCGACGACTGGAAGAAGCAGGAGGCCGCCCACCTGACCAACGTCAAGCCGGTGACGAGTGGGTTCGTTCGTGCCGGAGAGGGGTACTTCTCGCCGGACGGCAAGCGGGTCATCTTCCAGGCCGAGGAGAAGGGCACCGGCAACCCGTTCTACCAGATCTTTGTGCAGGACCTGGAGACTGGGAACTTCCGGCGGATCAGCCCAGGTGTGGGGCGGACAACGTGCGCCTACTTCCGCCCTGACGGCAAGAAGGTGATCTTCGCCAGCAGCCACGAGGACCCGGACGCGAAGAAGCACCAGGCCGAGGAGTACGTGCGGCGGGAGGAGGACGCGAAGAAGGGCGTCCGCCGGCGGTATTCGTGGGACTTCGACCCGCACATGAAGATCTACGAGGCCAACCCGGACGGCACCGACCTGAAGTGTCTGACCCCCGACGCCAAGGCGTACACCGCCGAGGGCAGCTACTCGGCCGACGGGAAGCACATCGTGTATAGCTCGGGCAACGCCGGCGACGTGCAGCTTTACATCATGAACGCCGACGGCACCGGCAAGCGGCAACTGACGAACGCCCCGAACTGCTACAACGGCGGCCCGTTCTTCAGCCCGGACGGGACGAAGGTGATCTTCCGGGCCGACCGCAAGGAGAAGGACCGGCTGCAACTGTACGTCATCAACGCGGACGGCTCCGGCGAGCGGGCGCTGACCGACAACGACAAGTGGGTGTACTGGGCGCCGTACTGGTACACGGACGGCAAGCACATCACCTACACGGCCGCCGACCACTCCGACCCGATGGCCCGGCCGAACTACGACCTGTACTGGATGAAAACCGAGACGGGGAAGACGGCCCGTGTGACGTTCGCTCCGGGCCAGGACGTGCTGCCGGTCTTCTCCCCCAACGGGAAGAAGCTGATGTGGACGAGCAGCCGCGACGGCCGCTCGCCGACGCAGCTCTGGATCGCGGACTTCACGCCGCCGAAGCCGTGATCGACCGTGACTTACCCGATCAGACCGGACCCCGGGGGCGGCTGCTGGGCCAGTTCCTCCCACTCGCGGCGGACTTCCCGTAGCCCGTAGGCGCACAACTCGAACTGCTCGCTGAGTCGGCGCAAGACCGGGGCCTCGTTCTGGAACGCCTCGCCCTCGAACGTGCTGGCGATGAAGTACGACCGCTTGCCCAGGGTGGTAAAGTTGACCCGGTGGTCCTTGACCGGCGCCGCCTGCATCCGGTTGACCGCCTCGGGGAAGACGCCGCTCCAGAACAGCGCGAAGTCGCCGATGTGCCGGTGGTACTCGCGGCGGGTGCGGCCCTCGGCCGGCAGCCTCTCCGCCTCGACCACCATCCCGGTCAACTCGCCCAGCGTCCGGCCGTCAGCGTCCCGCAGCCGGTACACCGAATCCGTGTGAACGAATCGGGAGAGCAGCAGCGAGAGGTAATCGATCAGCGGCGGGTCGGCCACGCCGAGCGTGGTCAGGAAGGCGTGTTCGGTGATCCCGGCGAACATCCGCCGCAGCGGGTGGCCGGGGGGCGGGTCCCACATGGCCGTCGTCCTCGGTTGAAGGCCCGGCCGTCCGGGTCATCTGTATCTTTACCTCACAGCCCCATACTAAGTCAATCGGTACAGGCAAGAGGTTTGCGCCGGTTTATTTCGATTTCTTACCGACCGCGACGCCGGGGGACGAACCGCGCCAGGGCGGTCAACTCGCCGGTGTCGAGCCAGACGAGATGGCAGCGGTGACAGGAGTCGATCACCGCGGTGCCGCCGCCGCCGTAGGGGTGGGTGTCCATCCGCCCACGGCACCCCGGACAGGAGATCGCGCGGCGCAGTTCGGCCGGGTCGAGCGGCAGGGCGGCCGCGTCCCCGGCGGGCCGCTTCGACCGCTTCCGCGCGACGATGGTGGCGAAGGACTCGGACGTGGTGAGGACGCCCCTGCACCGCGGGCAGTACGCGACCGACTTGCCCTCGACGGTCCCGGTCTTCAGACGCACCTCGCAGCCGGGGCAGGAGAGCCGATGGTCGCGGTCGAGAGCGACGAGGCCGTCCTGCCCCTCCGCGGGGACGTGGACGGTCAGGCAATAGTCGCACCGCAGATGGTTCCGGTTCCCGACCGGCTCCATCGCGGCGCCGCAGTTCGGACAGTTCATGGGCGGACCCTGTCCGGGAGGTTCTCGCCTCAACGTTAGAACAGGGTCGTGGGCCTGGCAATCGGCACGGCGGGCGCGTAGGGCACGCACCGCGTGCCGTAGACGGCCGGCACGCGGTGCGTGCCCTACGAGAAGATGTCCGACGTGCAGTCGCCGCCGGGGTAGCGAACCTCGTGTGCCCGGGACGGGCCGTTCGGCTCCTTCGAGAAGTCCACGAAGAACTTCTCGTTGAGCGATAGTCCGCCCTTGTCGGTGTCGCAGTCGATTTGCAGCATCCACGACCCGGCCCTGGCCATGTCCGGGTAGAACTGGTTGTCCCACACGCTCAGCAGCGAGTTGGTGACGTACAGCCGCTTGCCGTCGAGCGACAGTTGCAGCATCTGCGGGCCGCCGCCGAGCTTCGCCCCGCGGAACTCCGGCGCCTTGCCGATCAGCCCGCCGACGAACAACTGCCCGGTCAGCTTCGGCTTCGCGGGGTTCGAGATGTCGTACTGCCGCACGTCGCCGTGCAGCCAGTTGGAGAAGTACAGGTAGCGGTCGTCCATCGACACCAGCAGGTCCGTGATAAGCCCGGGCACGTCCTGGCCGCCCGCCTTCACCGGCTCGACCGCGATCACCTTGTCGGCCCGCCACTTCTCGCCGGCCTTCGTGAAGTGCCACATGGTACTACTCAGCGCCGCCCCGACGAACCCGTTGGGCCGGTCCGGGTCGTGCAGGAACCGCACCTCCAGCGGGATGCGCCCGGCGTCGCCGAGTTCGATGGTCTGGGCGACCTTGCGCTCCTTCCAGTCCCAGAAGTACAGCCGGTCGCCGTACTTGCCGGCCTTCACGTCCTCGGGGTTGAACCCTTTGAGGAACGTGTTCGGGGCGGTCCACTCGCTCGACACCATCACGTTGTGCCGCGGCTGATACCAGAAGTCGTAGTTGTACCGGATCTGCCCCGGCTCCTTCTCCCACCGGCCCTTCACGTCGTAGTTCTCGTCGAGTACCAGGAATCCGCCGGGCGCGTTCCCCGCGCCGTCCCCGAGCATCGAGATCACAATCGTCCCGTCCGGCAGGCAGTGGACGGTGTGCGGGCCGGACAGGTTGGTCTTCTTCTTGACCTCGTCCGGCTCGATGGTCTTGTGGTGCTTGAGGCCCGTCGGGTCCTTCGCGTCCACGACGTAGATGCGGCCGCTGCGGACGCCGGGCACGATCAGGTAGCGGCGGTCGCCGGGCTTACCGTGGCAGGACGAGCAGATGTTCCAGCCGAAGTGGTGCAGCTCGTCGTCTACGTGGGTCATCTCCAGTCGGTGGACCACCTTTGAGTAGGACGCTGACGCCGGGTCCGTGTCCACGACAGCGAGGTAGTCCGGCTTCTTGACGCCGGTCCCGCCGTAGAGGCAGGTGACGAACAGGTGCTTCTCGCGGGGGCCTTTGATCGCCTGCTTCGGCGTGGCGTAACCCGGGGTGTCGGCGGCGTCGAGCCGCAGGCCCGACCCGACGACGGCTAGGCCGGCGGACGTGTGCAGGAACTGGCGGCGGTTCATGACTGACCCCCTGACAGAGAAGTGGGACGATCCCTGACGGGAAATCCGGGTTGGGACGACGGGCGGCCAGGGATTCTTGACTCGGTACGGATAATGGTACGACCTTCCACCCGGAGGATTCTCCCGTGTCCCTGTTCTGGCAGCACTTCATCGCCGACGGCGGTGCGATCGACCCTACGGAGCCGCGGCCCCGGGACCCGCTCCCGACCGAGGGGGAGGCGCTGGACGCCTTCTCCCGCGTCGTCGTGGACGTGGCGGACCAGCTTCGCCCCGCGGTGGTGAACCTCCGGGTCGGCCACGGCAGTCGCGGCGGCTCCGGGTCCGGGGTGCTGTTCGCCCCGGACGGGTTTCTGCTGACCAACCACCACGTCGTCCAGGGGTCGCGGACGGTCCGCGTGCGACTCTCCGACGGGACCGAACTCGGCGGCCGGGTGGTCGGCAATGACCCGTGGACCGACCTGGCGGTCGTCCAGGCCGACGGGGCCGGCCTGCCGTATGCGAAGTTCGGCGACTCGGCGGCGCTGAAGGTCGGGCAACTCGTGGTGGCGATCGGCAGCCCGCTGGGGTTCGAGTCCACGGTGACGGCCGGGGTCGTCAGCGCCCTGGGCCGGACGCTGCGGAGCGTCAGCGGGCACCTCGTCGATAACGTGATCCAGACCGACGCGGCCCTGAACCCCGGCAACTCCGGCGGCCCGCTGGTGGACAGCCGGGGGCGGGTGATCGGCATCAACACGGCCGTCATTCAGCCGGCGCAAGGCATCTGTTTCGCGGTGCCGGTGAACACGGCCAAGACGGTGCTGCCGCAGTTGCTCGCCCACGGCCGGGTGCGGCGGGGCTACCTCGGGCTGCACGCCCGGCAGGTGCCGATCGCGCCGGACGAGGTCCGCCGCTTCGGACTGGCCCAGAAGACCGGCGTCGAGATCGTGCTGATGGAGGAGGACGGCCCGGCCCAGGACGCCGGCCTGTGGATCGAAGACGTGCTGATCGGCTACGCCGGCGAGCCGGTCACGAGCGTCGATGACCTGCACCGGCTGCTGACGCGGCTGCCAATAGGCGAGTCGCAAACGATGGACCTGATCCGCGAGGGGCGGCGGCTAACCCGTCGGGTGACGTCGCGGGAGTCCCCGGTCCGGGAGTGACCTCCTGGGACCAATTCCGCGATTTCTTTGGATTTCCCTGTTCTCCCGGACGGACGGAATAGTATCATTCACGCGTCGGGTGGGGGGTGCCCACCCGTTCGGGAGATGAAGACAGCTTTGCCGCACTCGCGCTACGACCTTTCTTGGCTACCTTGCTCTGAGTTTCACCTCACGGCCACCAAGCAAGATCGCAAGCCGGTATCGTCGCAGAGGGAAAGTCCGCCCCGTACTCCTAGAGCCGTTGCACCGTGTCGGGACGGTCAGCACTGTGGGAACTCCGGGAAGGGCGTTAGCTTCGTCAGCCCTGGTATCGAGTTCTGAGTTCGGGCCTGGTGGCCCAAAAAGGGAAAGATCGTGAGCAAGAAACTGTACGTCGGGAACATCGCGTTCCAGACCACCAATGACGACCTGGTGACCGCCTTCTCCCAGTACGGGACGGTGACCAGCGCCGAGGTCATCACCGACCGGGAGACCGGCCGGAGCCGTGGCTTCGCGTTCGACGAAATGAGCGACGGGGCCGGCCTGCCGTATGCGAAGTTCGGCGACTCGGCGGCGCTGAAGGTCGGGCAACTCGTG
>DATLIF010000165.1:0-8808 GCA_035539575.1 Fimbriiglobus sp.
TGCCGACTGGCCCGGTTGCTCGCGGTGCCGATCCTGACCGTCCCCGCGGCGCCGCAGGGTAGCGACCTGGTGGCCGAGACCACCCGGCTACGCGAGTGGACGACAGTCGCCGCCGCCGAGGGCGTTATCCTGACGGTCGAAACGCATACCGAGACCCTGACCGCCGATCCGCTCGGGGCGGTGGAACTGTGCCGCCGGGTGCCGGGGCTGGGGCTGACGCTCGACCCCAGCCACTACCACGTCGGTCCGAACGGGTCGGCCAACTACGACCCGCTTTTCCCGTTCGTCCGGCACGTCCGGCTCCGCGACTCCGGCCGGACCCCGGACCAGTTCCAGGTCCGGGTCGGACAGGGGGAAATCGAGTACGGGCGTATCATCACCCAGCTTGCCAGGTTCCGCTACGACCGGGCGATGACGGTGGACGTGTGGGACGTGCCGGACGGCCCGTTCCCGGTCGAGCCAGAGGTGCGAAAGCTGAAGTATTTGCTGGAATCGCTTGCCTAGCAGTCTGCCCTGGCTCCTCGTCTGGCGGGACTTGCGTCCCGCCAGACGAGGAGCGGCCTCCGCGTAGGCACTGAACTTCTCATCACTTCTTCCACTCCGGCAGTTCTCACCCTCCTGTCCGGCACGCCGCGTGCAACCCGTCCGGTATCGTGACAGACTTCTCTGTGGGTTCTTGCATCCCGCCGTGAGTTGGGACAATCTATTAGGTTAAGACAATTCCGGGCCAGTGAGTGTTAGCTGACTGAGTTCCTGACGTACCATAGGGTAGCCGCTGACTGCACACCGTTCGGGAGCCGGATGCCTATGATCGCCGCACGGACGCTGCGGCCCCTCGCCGCAGCCGCCCTCCTCCTCGCCGGCTTTGCCGCCCCCCTCCGAGCCGATCCGACCAAGCCCGCCTGGGATGCCGCCCGGACGACTTCCCCGGAAACGGTGGAGGAACTGAAGGCCCTCCAGGAGCGGGTCAAACAGGTCGTCGATAAGGTCACGCCCACAACGGTCGGCCTCCTGGTCGGCATGGGGGCCGGCAGCGGGGTCATCGTGAGCGAGGACGGGTTGGTCCTCACCGCCGCCCACGTCATCGGGAGCAAGCCCGGCACGGACGTGCGCGTGATTCTGCCGGACGGCACCCCGGTCCGGGGCAAAACCCTTGGGGTCAATCCGAAGATCGATAGCGGGATGCTGCGAATCACGGACAAGCCGCCCAAGAGCGCGTCCTGGCCCGGCGCCTCGGAAGGCAAGTGGCCGGCCGCCGAGATCGGCACCCTTCCCAGGTTCGAGCCCGATCCCAATGACACGGGTAAGAAGCGGTTGGCCAATGTCGGGCAGTGGGTGGTCGCCCTGGGCCACCCTGGCGGGCCGAAGCGTGAGCGCCGGCCGCCGGTTCGGGTCGGTCGGTTCACTCAGTACAACAAGTCCGATAGCACCCTAAGGACGGACTGCACCCTGGTCGGCGGCGACTCCGGCGGGCCGCTGTTCGACCTGACCGGGAAGGTCGTCGGTATCCATAGCCGGATCGGCCTGTTCCTGGAGTTCAACATGCACGTCCCGACCGAGGCGTTCCGGGACGAATGGGACAAGCTGGCCATCGGCAAGGTGATCGGCAAGCCGGCCACCGTCGAGTTGGGGCTGACGCTCGACGACGAGGCGGAGGCGCCGACCGTCAAGGCCGTGGCCGAAGGCGGCCCGGCTGCCACTGCCGGACTCAAGCCGGGGGACGTGATTACCAAGTTCCACGGCGAGCGTGTCCACACGGCCGACGACCTGATGCAGATGCTCCCCGGATTCTCTCCGAACGAGTCGGTCACGATCGAAGTCCAGCGCGGCGACGAGGTCGTCACGCTGAAGATGAAACTCGGCGAAAGGAAGTCGCGAAAGAAGAGCCGGAACCCCGACGAGTAACCCCGCTGAAGGCTACCCGTTCTCCGACCGGAGCGCGAACTCATGACCCTCCGCCTCGCCCGCTTGCCGCTGATCGCCACCTGTGCGCTGCTCGCCTGGGCCGGGCCAGCGTCGGCCCAGTCGTCCCTCTCTGACACCGGCAAGAAGAAGCTTCCCCGGCTATTCGCCGAAGCGGTGTCGGCCGCCGCCGACTCCACTGTCCGCGTCCAGGCGGACGGCAAGGACGCGTCCCTGGGCACCATCGTCTCGCCGGACGGGTACATCCTGACCAAGGGGAGCGAGGTCCGCGGGGCGATCGCGGTCGTACTGCGCGACGGATCGGCCTACGACGCGGAACAGGTGGGCTATGACCGGACATCGGACCTGGCGCTGCTGAAGATCGACGCCGACCGCCTCAAGCCGGTGACGTTCGCAGCCAGCAAGTCTGCCGAGGTCGGCAACTGGGTGGCCGCGGTCGGGACCGGCTCCGAGCCGATCGCCGTGGGTGTCATCAGCGCTGGTGCCCGCAAGCTTTATGGCGAGCAGGCGTTCATCGAGAATGGCAACAAGGGCTACCTCGGGATCAACCTCGGCGACCCCGACGACCAGGAGGGCGTGCTCATCACCCGGGTCGAACCGGGCGCCGCAGCCGCCAAGGCCGGGCTGAAGGCCCGCGACATCATCTTCCAGGTCGCCGGCAAGGCGGTGAAGAACCGCGACGGTCTGATCGAGTTGATGGAGAAATACAAGCCGAGCGACTCGGTCACGGTCCGCGTCCGCCGCGGGGATGAGGAGATGGATGTCCTGGTCAAGCTCGGGTCAAAGTCCGACTTCGACCGCGGCTCCTTCCAGAACGCGATGGGCGGAGCGCTGTCCGGCCGGCGGACCGGGTTCCCGATGGTCATCCAGCACGACACGGTGATCCGCCCGACCGACTGCGGCGGCCCGCTGGTGGACCTGGAGGGCCGGGTGCTCGGGGTCAACATCGCCCGCGCGGGCCGAGTCGAGACCTGGGCGCTGCCCGGCGACGTGGCAATGAAAGTGTACAAGGACATCCGGGCGGCCAAGTCGTCCTCGACGGTCAGCAAGTAAAGCAATCGGCGAGCCCCGAGCGTCAGCGAGGGGAGGAGACGCCTCCTCCCCTCGCTGACGCTCGGGGCTCGCCGTTCCCGGTCAAGCCGGATTGCAGTTGACCCGCCGGGGTTGCCCTTCTTACCATGTTCCCCCTATCGGGCTTCTTCGGTGACGGATCACCCCCGGGGCGGCGCCCACTCGCCCCGCCGACGCACGGATGCGGACCATGCCGACCATCAACAAGCGGTTCCTCCTGATCCTGGTCGCGGTAACGCTCGCCCTGACCGGCGGGCTGGTCGGGGCGCACTTTGTCCAGGCCCGCCGCATCCCGGACGCCCTCAAGGGCCAAGCTGACCGGGCCTCCGAGGCTGGCAAGTCCGAACTCGCCGCCCATTACCTCCGCCAGTACCTCGAATTCCGCCCGGACGACACCTACGCCCAGGAGCAACTCGCCGGCCTGGTCAAGAAGCGGGCCGAGGCGCTGCGCAAGGAGGGCCGACGAGCCGACCCGAGCGACCTGCTCTTGCTCTACGACAAGATCTTGCGAGCCGACCCGGGCCGCGAGGCCGTCCGCAAGGACGCGCTGGAACTGTGCCTGCGCATCCGGCGGTACACCGACGCCGAGACGCACGCCCAGGAACTGCTCAAGACGCACCCCACCGACGCTGGCCTCTGGCAACAGCTTGCCGCCGCCCAGGCCGGTTTGCAGAAGGCCGACGACGCCCGCAAGAGCTACGAGACCGCAATCCAACACGCCCCGACCGACCCGCTCCCCTACCAGCGGCTCGCCCAGTTCCTGTGGCGCGACCTGAAGCAGGCGAAGGAGGCGGCCGCGGTCGTGGACCGGCTGATCGCGGCCGTCCCGAATCAGGCCGAGCCTTATTTGACCCGCGCGCGCCTCCACCTGTACTCCGGCAGCAACTTCCCGTCGGCCATCCAGACCCACGACTTCAAGGGCAACGTCGAACAGGCGATGGCCGACACCCGCAAGGCGCTGGAGATCGACCCGAAGAACGCCGAGGCGCTGCTGCTTCTGGCCGAGCAGTGCCAGACCCAGCGTAAGCTCGCCGAGGCCCGGGACCGCCTGGCGGAGGGGATGCGGCTGTACCCGCAGGACGTGCGATTCGTCCGCGGCCTGGCCTGGCTCGAACTCAACCGCGGCAACATCGGGTCGGCCGTCGGCGTCCTCGAAGACGGCATGGACAAGGTCCAGGACGGCTTCGAATTGCTGGTGCCGCTGGGCGACCTGATGGTCCAACTCGGCGAGACCGCGCGGGCCGAGGAGATCGTCAAGCGGGTGGAGGCCCGCCACTCCAAGTCCGCCGCCGAGGCCCGACGGAACCGGATGCAGGCGAACTACCTCAAGGCCCGCATGGCGATGCACGCCGCCGACTGGTCGAAGGCCGCTGACCTCCTGACCACCCTGCGGACCGAGGCCATCGACCTGCCGGGGCTGGAGAACCAGACCAGCCTGCTGTTGGCCGTCTGCCACCAGCGTCGTGGCGAGACGGAGCAGGAGCAGGAGACCCTGCGGCTGGTACTCTCCAAGGACTCCAACCACGTCGCCGCCCGTGTGGCCCTGGCCCAGTCGCAGCTCAACGCCGGCCGCACGGCCGAGGCAGTCAAGGAGTACCAACAGGCGGTCAAGTCGCCCTACGCCAACCCGGGGACGCACGCCACCCTGTTGCGGCTGTTGGCCCGGCAGTACCGGATATCCGGCGGCCGGTCGCAGGAGTGGGCACATCTGGAGCGCGTCGCCGGGGAACTGGCCAAGGTGTTCGGACCGGCGTCGTCGGAGCCGGTCCGCGTCCGCGCGGAACTGGCCGAAGCAAAGGGTGATCTCCAGCAGGCCGCAGCGGTCCTGCGGGCCGAGGCCGCCCGCCGACCCGGTGACGCCCGGCTGTGGGCGTCGCTGGCCGACAAGGTCGCTGACCTCGGCGGGGTGGCCGCCGGGCTCGGGGTGATCGACGAGGCCCAGGCCGCCGCCGGCGACGGCCCCGAACTGCGTCTGGCCCGCGCCGATCTCTACGCCCGCGACCCCGCAGCCCTGCGGCCGATTGACCCGCTCGGCACCCAGATCGAGGGCTGGTCCGACCCCGACCAGGTGCGGCTCCTGTTCGGGCTGGTCGAGGTGTACGACCGGCTCGGCGACCAGGCCAAGGTGGTGCAGACGTACCGCCGCATCGCCGCCCGCCGGCCCGCCGATCTCGGCGTCTGGGAGGCCCTCGGCGAGCGTGCCATACTCGTCGGCGATACGAAGGCCGCCGCCGAGGCGAAAGCCAGCGTGACGAAGCTCGACCCGTCCGGCAAGTCCGCCTCGCTCTTCGGCGCGTGGGAGGCTGTCGCCGCAAAGTCTGCGGACGCGGCCAAACCCGCGATCGAGGCTCTGGTGAAGTCCCACGGGGCTCGCCCCGACCGCGCCGACGCGTGCGTCGCCCTCGCCCGGCTGAAGGTCCAGGTCGGTGAAGGCGACGCCGCGGGAGAACTGTTCGATCGGGCGGTCCGGTTGGAGCCAACCCGGTTCCCGCAGATGCAGGCGTACCTCAAGCACCTCGCCGCGTCCGGCAATGACGACGCGACCGCTGCACTCCTCGGACGACTCGCCCAGGACCACCGCTGGGCCGGCGAGCCACTCCGCCGTGCCATCCGCAGGGCGATGACCGGCCTGCCGGCGGACGCCACGAAGAAGCTACTGGCCATGTCGCGAAAGTATGTCGAGTCGGAGCCGGGCGGCCTGGGCTGGCTCGGCGACTGTTACCTCGCCGCCGGCCTGAAGGCCGAGGCGAGCGACTGCTTCGTGAAGGCGACCGCCGCCAAGGCCGCCGGCCCGGACGACTGGCTGCGGCTGGCCGTGCGGACTGCCGAGAGTGGCTCGGCGGACGCGGGAGCCAATGTGCTTCAGACTGCCCGCGCCAAGATGCCGCCCCCGATCTACTTCGCCGTCGCGGCGGCGTTCAGTGAGTCAAAGGCCACCCCGACCGACTGGGCCCCGCCGTTCGAGAAGCCGGCCGAGAAGCGGCAGTTCGCCCAGGCCCGGCTGGCCGTCAAGCTCTCCCGCTTCCACCGCGCCGAGGCGATCACGCTGCTGGAATCCTTCCTCGCGAGCAAGCCGGAGGCGAAGGGCGATCAGGCGTGGGCGCGGCGGAACCTTGCCATGCTGCTGGCTGTCCGCGGTGCCGCCGCCGACCGCAAGAAGGCGATGGATTTGCTGCTGAAGGACGACGATTCCGGCGAGACGCCCGACGACAAGCGGTCCACCGCCGCGGTGCTTACCGCCCTGTCCCGCCACCTGGACAACCCGGAGCGCAAGACCGTCATCGATCGGTCGATCAAGGTATTGCTCGAACTCGTGAATGAGACTCGCTCGCCACGCGACGCCTTCTTGCTCGCCCAGGTGTACCGCGCGTCCGGCAACCGCAACGCCAGCAAGAAGGTACTGAACGATCTGCTGACGGCCGACCCGAAGAACCTCGACTATCTGGTGATGGGGCTCGAAGAAGTGACCGAACAGTGCGACTTCAAGGCCGCCGAACCGTTCGCCCAGCACCTGCTGGTGTACCACCCCGCCGAGTACCGGGCGCTGGCCGCGGTCGCGCGGTACGAGTGCAAGGCTGGCCGACCCGAGAAGGCGCTGGAACTGGCCGAGGGGTACACGCGCACCGCCGACGCCACCGCCGGCGACCTACCCGCCAAGTCGGCGCGGAGTGCCGAGTTGCTCGACGAGCTGGCGCGGATGCCCGGCGTGCGCAACACCGACGCCGGTCGAGCGATGGTCCGCTCGGCCGTGAAGCAGTACGAGGACCTAGCGGCGGCCCGTCCCGAGGCGGTGATCGCCGCCGCCGGGCTGCTGGCCGCAGACAACCGCCACGCCGACGCCTTCTCCCTGATCGAGAAGAACGCCCGGCAGTTGCCGCCGCGGATGAGGGCCACCGCGGGGCTGACCGCCCTTCGAGCCGGCGGCGCGTCCGAACGACAGTTCGCCCAGGTGCGGTCGTGGCTCGACGCGGCCCTGACTGAGGATCCCGGGTCGCCGGCCCTGAAGCTCAACGAGGGCGAGTTCTTCGCCCTCCAGCAGAAGTACGATCAGGCCGAGAAGTCGTATCAATCTGTCCTCGACAAGGATCCGCGGAACGTGGTCGCGCTGAACAACCTGGCGTGGGTTCTCGCCCCGCGGCCGGACCGCGCCGAGGAAGCGCTGAAGCTGGTGGACCGTGCGGTCGCCGAGGTCGGGCTGACCGGAGAGTTGCTCGACACCCGCGCGCGGGTGCGGATCGCGGCCAAGCAGTTCTCCCTGGCCGAGAAGGACCTGCTCGAAGCGCTGTCGCAGGAGAAGACGCCGCTGCGGCTCTTCCACATGGCGATGGCCAAGGAGGGGCAGTCCCCACCCCAGAAGGACGAGGCGCGCGACGCCTTCCAGAAGGCCCGCGACCGCGGGCTGGAGCCGCGGTCAATCCACCCGGCCGACCTGCCGGTGTTCCGCGTCTTCGACGCCGAGGCGCCGAAGAAGGAGCCGACCGGCACTGCCCGGAACGTATCGTGACTCGGCTGGCTTTGTTGGGTGGGTCGAGCGAGCCGTCGAGTGCCGACCCGCCGCTGGCGGCTGGACTTGATAAGTATACTGATGTATATTTATGAGAGGTATCGGGTGAGTGGTTACTTTATGACCACCAAGGTTGCCACATTGCCACACTCCGAAGTGGCAGCCTTGCAGCCTGACCCCCACCGGTTGAGGCGGCGACTGAACCGAGGTGGTCAGACCGCCAAACCGGCACCCTCAGAAAGTGGCGGTCTGGCGGCCTGACCCCCGACGGTGGGTCGTCGCTCAACTCACCCTGCGAGTGAGCCGCATGGAAAACGACGCCCAGGCCCCCTAAATTAACACGGCGCAGGCCCAGCCTGCCGGCGACCTCCCCGCGCCGACGATCCCCTGTTCCCGCCGCGAGGTAGCGCATGCCCGGCCGCTCGATCCGACCGTTCACCGTGGTGCCCAACCTGCCGGCCCGGCTCCAGCCACTCCAGAAGCTGGCCTACAACCTGTGGTGGTGCTGGAACGCCGACGCGGTCGCCCTGTTCCGCCGCATCGACCCCGACCTGTTCGAATCGCTCGACCACAGCCCGATCCGCCTGCTGTCGGCGACCGACCAGGGCCGGTTCAACGAACTGGCCGAGGACGACGGCTTCCTGGCCCACATGGACCGAGTGGCTGCGGCACTGGACCAGTACGTCAGCGGCAAGACGTGGTTCCAGGAGAACTTCGCCGCGGACGCCGCCGCCCGGGTCGCGTACTTCTCGATGGAGTTCGGCATCCACGAGAGCGTCCCCGTGTACTCGGGCGGCCTGGGCGTCCTGGCCGGCGACCACCTGAAGTCGGCCAGCGACCTCGGCATCCCGCTGGCCGGCATCAGCCTCATGTACCGCGAAGGGTACTTCCGCCAGTACCTGAACGTGGACGGCTGGCAGCAGGAGCGGTACCCGGAGAACGACTTTTTCACACTGCCGCTCAACGCGGAGTTGGGGGCGGACGGCAAGCCGCTGATCGTGACCGTGTCGCTGCCGGGCCGCGACGTCGCGGTGCGGGTCTGGCACATCCAGGTCGGCCGAGTACCGCTGTACCTGCTCGACTCGAACATCCCGCAGAACCGCCCCGAGGACCGCGGCATCACCGCCCAGCTCTACGGCGGCGACCAGAACACCCGCATCCAGCAGGAGATCATCCTGGGCATCGGCGGCATCCGCGCCCTGTGGGCGCTGGGCCACCAGCCGACCGTCTGCCACATGAATGAGGGGCACGCAGCGTTCGTCGGGCTGGAGCGCATCCGCGCGCTGACGCAGGAGAAGAAGCTCGACTTC
>DATLIF010000166.1:0-6859 GCA_035539575.1 Fimbriiglobus sp.
GGTGTTTGGTAGCGACAGCCTCACCATTCGACCCGTTGACGCTGGCGGCCTCGAACTCCTTGGGCCGCCACTCGTTTCGGTTGGCGGCCTCCGCAACGCCCTTGAGCGCGGCGCTGCCGACGCTGGCGATCTTCTTCCGCGCGGCGAGCTGGTCCATGATCCGCAGGCCGTCGAAGGCGTCCTCGCCGTAGAAGAGCTGGCCCTTGTAGATCGCCCGCAAGTCCTGCTCGACGTACCGGCGGTTCAGCGCCGCCCCGCCGAGGATCACCGGCGGGTTCAGGCCGCGCTCGTTGAGCGTGATCAGGTCCTCCTTCATGATGACCGTGGACTTCACCAGCAGGCCGGACATGCCGATCGCGTCGGCCTCCGCCTTCTGGAACTCCGCGATCATCGCGTCCACCGGCTGCTTGATACCGAGGTTGTACACCTTGTACCCGTTGTTCGTCAGGATGATGTCCACCAGGTTCTTGCCGATGTCGTGGACATCCCCCTTCACCGTGGCCAGGACGATCTTCCCCTTCTCCGCGCCCTCGACCTTCTCCATGAACTGTTCCAGGTACGCGACCGCCGCCTTCATCACCTCCGCGGACTGGAGCACGAACGGCAACTGCATCTGCCCGCTGCCGAACAGGTCGCCGACGACCTTCATGCCGTCCAGCAGGATCTTGTTGATGATGTCGATGGGCGAGTACCGCTCGCGCGCCGCGTCCAGATCGACAATCAGCGACTCGCGGCGGCCCTGGATGATCGCGTTCTTGAGCCGCTCCTCGACCGTGTCCCCGAGCGACTGGCCCTTCTTCGACTCCGTCTTCTTGTCGGCGTAATGCTCGATGAGCATCTGGAGGGGGTCTTCGGTGCAGTTCCCCGCCGCGTCGAACGCCCTCTCGTCGAACAGCAGCCGGCGGGCGAGTTCCTTGCCCTTCTCGTCGATCTGAGCCAGGGGGATGATCTTGCTGGCGTGCAGGATCGCGGAGTCGAGGCCGTACTCCAGCGCGTGGTGCAGGTAGACGCTGTTGACCACCTGCCGGGTGTACGGGGACAGGCCGAACGAGCAGTTCGACAGCCCCAGGTGCGTCAGCGCCCCGGGAAGGTTCTGCTTGATGAGGCGGATCGACTCGAACGTCGCGATCGCGGATTTCCGCGTCTGCTCCTGGCCGGTGGATAGCGGGAATACCAGCGTGTCGAACATCAGGTCCGACGGCGGAATCTTGTACTCGTTGACCACGATGTCGTAGATGCGGGCGGCGACCTCGAACTTCCACTGGGCGGTGTCCGCCTGGCCCTTCTCGTCGATAGTTAGCGCGACCAGCCCAGCCCCGTACTTCTTCGCCAGTTTCGTCTTCGGGTCGAGCGTCTTGCGGCCGTCCTCCAGGTTGATCGAGTTGATGATCGTCTTGCCGCTACACATCTTGAGCGCGGCCTCGATGACCGGCACCTCGGTGCTGTCGAGCATCAGCGGCTTGGTCAGCACGGCGTTGTACCGCTTGATGACCTCCTTCATGTCGCGGACGCCGTCGCGGCCGACGTAGTCCACGCAGACGTCCAACATGTGGACACCCTCACGCTCCTGCTCCTGGGCGATCTCGACTAGCCCGTGCCAGTCCTCCTTCTCCAGAAGCTGCTTGAACTTCCGCGAGCCGTTGGTGTTCGTCCGCTCGCCGACCAGCAGCGGCTTCTGGTCCACGATCAGGTCTTGCACGCTCTGGAGGCTGGACACCACCGGCAGATACACCGGGGTGCGCTTCGCGGGCGTCTTGCCGTGGAGCCGTTCCACGGTCGCCTTGAGGTGGTCGTGGGTGGTGCCGCAACACCCGCCGATGATGTTGACCCCGTACTCCGTGACGAAGCGCTCCATCCACTCGGCCATCGGCTCCGGGGCGAGCGGGAAGTACGTCTCGTCGCCGCGGGTCTCGGGGAGTCCGGCGTTCGGCAGCACGCTCAGCAGCTTGCGGCTGTGCCGGCTCAGGTGGCGGATCCCATCGATCATCAGGTCCGGGCCGACGCCGCAGTTCATGCCGAGGACGTCGATCTCGTCGAGCGGGTCGAGGGCCGCCAGCGCCGCCGGGATATCCGTACCGGGCAGCATCTTCTGGCGGGCGTCGATGATGGTCAGTTGGACCATCAGCGGCAGTCGAACGCCGGCCCGCTTCATCTCCTCGACGGCGGTGATCGCTATGCACTTCGCCTGGAGGACATCGAAGCACGTCTCGATCAGGAGGGCGTCCACCCGCTCCTCGATCATGATCTGGAGTTGTCGCCGGTACGCCTCGGCGAGCGTGTCGAAGTCGGCGTAGATGGCCGGGTCGGTCAGCGACGGCATCTTGGTGCCGGGGCCAACGGAGCCGATCACGAACCGCGGCCGGTCCGGGGTGGCGAACTCGGAGGCGGCTTCCTTCGCGATGCGAATGTTGAGGCGGTTGATTTCTTCGAGCTTGTCGCCCATGCCGAACTCGTCCAGCACAAGCTGCGTCGCGTTGAACGTGTTCGTCTCGATCCCGTCGCAACCGGCCGCGAGGAACCCGCGGTGGATCTCGCGGATCCAGTCCGGGTGCGTGTAGACGAGGGCGTCCGAGAGGTTCAGCAGCGACTTGCCGTTGGGCGCGTAGCCCCAGTCCTTGTCCTTCGGCTTGTACCGGTGCAGGCTGGTGCCCATCGCCCCGTCGAGGATCACGACGCGGTCGCGGGCGAGTTGAAGAATGTCGGTCGGCATGGCGGCTCCGTCGGGCGACGCCGGGACGGCCCCGGCTTATAGTCGAAGATAGGAGTCCGTCGGTACGGATTCCAGCCGTGGCCCGGAGGTTCGCGGCGGTCGGCGGAAGAGGGGAAAAGTGACCGGACCGCCCGATTCCTTCGGACGGTCCGGTCGTTGTGCCCAGTGGCATCATGCCGGCGGGCCCCACGGGGCCCGGCACGGTGGTTCCGCTGCGCCGACAGGCGGAGGAAGCGTTTTCCGCCTGCCGTACTACGAAGGCACCGCATCCATGCGGTTCAAGACGAGGGCATCATGCCCCGTGCGCGCAGCGGTCGGCCGGGTCGTGGTTCACAGGACGTCGCCACAACAACCCGGGGGGTTCGTCATGAGCCCGGGGGGCGAGTCGGTGTGAGTCGGTCGTGATCGGGATCAGGTCAGCGTCGGTCGAGCATTCACCGCCGTCCGGGCGGCCGGCCCGACCGGTGAGAGGGTCCGGTGTTCGTTACCGGGCGGGCCACAGTTCGGATCGGGTGGACGGCGGTGGGTTCGCTCATCCGGTCTGGCCCTTGCGAGGACGGGATCAACTCTGACGAAGGGGTACGATAGCCGCTTGGCACATGGTGTCAACAAGGATTCGGCGCCAGCACGTTGTCACTGGGTCGGCGTGAATACGCGGTTCCGAGACAACACGTTGCGCGAAGTTCACATGAAGCGTGCGGGGCCGTCAAGCGGATTTCGCACGCCCGGTCGCCGTCACCCTCTACCGATTGGACGGTTCCGAAGAAGTGGAGATGTCGGGGGTTACGGGGATTAGCCCGAACAGGCTGAAGTGAACGGATCAGAAAAAGAGAAAAACCTCCGCCTGTGCCGTCTGAGCCGCTTCTGGGAACCCGCAGTTGAGATGGAGACCTCGTGTTCGGTTTTCGGATCCCGCTACAGTCCCTTCCGTGAGAAAGGGGACGGGCTTGCGAGCCCCGGACAGATTTTAAAGTGGTCTCCGATGCGGTAGTTGTCGGTCCGCCAAAAGCTCACGACTCTTCACGAACACCGCAGAGGCAACAACATAGTAGACCGCACCAGGTGTCCGTGCAAGCGAGGAGGCGAAGCGCAAGGAGTGGTGGGCGATAAACCGATCCCACCCCGATCCGCCAAACTCGCACACTTCCCGTAGCCGATACATCTTCGGATACCTCGCCCCGCGTCCCGAGGCCGCGCCATGGATTGGTCGCTCACCCGCCGGGGGTTGCTGCAAGGACTGGCGGCCGGCGGCGCGGCGCTCACCGCCCGCACCGCCGACGCCGGGCCGCTCGACCGCCTTCGCCGCCAGCCGGGCTGGGTCGCCGGCAAGCTCACCGGCGCCCAGGCCGTCGCCGAGGCACTCCTGGCCGAGGGCGGAGATGTCGTCTTCGGCATCCCGGGCGCGCAGGAGAACGAACTCTGGGACGAGTTCAAGGCCCGCGGCGTGCCGTACCTGCTCACGACGCACGAGTTCGCCGCCGCGTGCATGGCCGACGGCTACGCCCGCGCCACCGGCCGGCCCGGGGTGCTCTGCGTCGTCCCCGGCCCCGGCGTGACCAACGCGCTGACCGGTCTCGGCGAGGCGCTGCTGGACTCGTCGCCGGTCGTCGCAATAGTCGGCGACATCGCTAATGGCGAGAAGTACCGGCCGTTCCAGGTCCACTCGCTGGACACGGTGGGCCTGCTCAAACCGGTCTGCAAGTGCGTGCTGCCGGTTACTGACGTGCGGCAGGTCCCGAATGCGGTCCGGCAGGCGTTCCGGCTGGCCGCCGCCGGCGAGCCGGGGCCGGTCGCGGTGGTCATCCCGTTCAACCTCCTGATCGAGGTCGCGCACTTCTCCTGCCCGCCGCCGGCGGACGTGCCGCTGCCGTTCGACGACGCGGCGTTCGAGCGAGCGGTAGCGCTCCTGAGTGACCGGAGGAACCGCGTCGGTATCTATGCCGGCTATGGGTGCATGGACTTCGGCGACCGGCTCGCCGCGGTCGCGGAGGTGTTGCAGGCCCCGGTGGCGACCAGCGTCTCCGGCAAGGGGTGCATATCGGACGCGCACCCGCTGGCCGTCGGCTGGGGGTACGGCCCGCACGCCTCGGTCGTCGCCGAGCGTGCCTTCAAGGGCGACCCGCTGCACCCGTTGCGAACCGGGGTCAACTGCCTGCTCGCCATCGGCGTCAAGTTCAGCGAGGTCTCGACCGGGTTTTACGGCAACCCGCGCCCGAAGGCCGTGGTCCACGCCGACGCCAACCCGCACAACCTCGGGAAGGTCATGCCGGCCGACGTGTGCGTTAACGCCGACGCTGGGTTGTTTCTGGACCGACTGCTCGCCTGCGCCGACCGCCTGCGTCGGCCGACTGACGTGGCGCTCCAGGCCCGCATCCGTCAGCTCAAGCTCGACCACGCGCAGGCGCTCTGTCACGTCTCGCCGGGCAAGTGCGGCATCGACCCACTGGCGCTCGTCGCCGCGCTGCGGCGGCAACTGCCGGAGGACGGCGTCCTCGTCACGGATGTCACCGTCAGCGAGCACCTGGCGGCCGAGTACTACCGGGTCGGCCGGCCGCGGACGTTCTTCAACCCGGTGGACAACCAGTCGATGGGCTGGAGCGTGCCGGCCGCGATCGGCGTGCAGCGGGCGTGCCCCGGCCGGCCGGTCGCCACCCTGACCGGCGACGGCTGCTTCCTGATGAGCTTGCAGGAGATATCCACCGCCGCACGGGAGGGGTTGCCGGTCAAGTGGTTCGTACTCGACGACCGGGCCTACCACTACATGCAGATGCTCCAGCTCCCTGCGTATCGGCGGACAACCGCGACGCACCTGGCCGCGCTCGACTACCGGGCGCTGGCGCAGGGGTTCGGGGTGGCGTTCCAGGAGATCGGCCCCGGCGACAACATCGACGGGAGCGTGGCGAATGCGCTGCGGTTCACCGGCCCCGTGCTGGTCCGGGTGCAGACCGACTACGGCGACCGCAAGATCCGCTGGATCGAGGCGGTCCGCGACCGGTTCGTTGACGAGCTGAGCGCCGCCCAGAAGGCCCGCTTCCTGGCCCGGATCGGGGCGCGGTCGGTGACGCCACAGGTCAGCGACTGAGACGGTCGGGGCTTGATCGGCGGGCCGGGGTGGCGGAGAATCGCCCTCGTCGGGTTCGAGCCGGGGGCACGACCGTGGCCGAGTTCGACCTGCAACTGGCCGCCCTGGAACTCACCACCCTGTTCTACCTGGTGGTCCAGGTCGTCCTCGCGCTGGTCGTCGGCGGGCTCGCGTACTACTGCGGGCGGCGCCAACGGCCGACCCGGGCCCAGATCGGCCTCGTCCTGTCGCTGGTGCTGGCCGTCGTCGCGTTTGGGCTTACCCTCAAGGCGAGCCGGGATTCGTGGCAGCACATCGAGAGCCGGCGCGACGACCCGTTGAATTATGCCCGCGTCGAGGACGACCTCGGGTTCGTCCGGTGGTCCGCCCTGACAGGCGCGGCGGTCCTGGTCGTGACGGCCGCCGGGTCCCTCGCCCTGTACCGGCTGGCGCTTCGAAACACGGCCCGGACCGGCTGAAGCCGACGCGAGACGCGGCGTCGTTCGGATCGGTCCGTGCCGCGTCGCGGTTCCTGCTCCCCGAAACGGTGCCTGTCGTGTCAGTCGAAATCCTCGGCGTATAGCGGACGCTCTTCAGCCCGAAGGACTGGGAGTCCTCACTCCGGAAGTCATTTCGATAGGCTGGTGGGGAGTCGATTCCGCCAAGCCCCGGACCCAGAGGGATCCCGATCATGCCGACCGGCCGTGTTGCCACCGTGACGCCAGTCGCCGAGGAGAATGCCACCGGCAAGGTGGCCACGGTCTACGAGGACATCCGCACGACCAAGGGGCTTGATCGCGTGCCGAACTTCTGGCGCGTGCTGGCCACCAACCCGGACCACCTGGAGCTGGTCTGGACGCGGCTGAAGGCGCTGATGCACCCCGAGGCAGCCGGCCGGACCAGCCCTCTGGACCCGGTGACGCGCGAGATCATCGCCGTGGCCGTGTCCGCGACCAACGGCTGCGCGTACTGCGTCAACTCGCAGCGGGGTGTACGCCGGTGTCCGCAACCGTCCGTTTCTGCTGGGTTTCCGGGCTTCCTCTCCCTCTGACCGTTCGCCGCAGTCCGCCACAGTCCGCCCCGTAAGG
>DATLIF010000167.1:0-2663 GCA_035539575.1 Fimbriiglobus sp.
GCCATACTGGCTGAAAGAGGAGTAGGCCGCGTAGGAGCCGGGGGCGCCGGCCGCGTAGCAGCCGTAAGCGAGGGGCGAGTAGGAGCCGTAGGGGCCGGCCTCGTAGGCCGGCTCGTGGACCATCCGCTGCCAGCCGCACACGAGGCCCTGTGCCCCGGAGGAGTCGACGGCAAAGCGACAGTGCCAGGACTGGGTGTAGGCGAACTCGAGGGCGTGCGACCGCAGTTCGATGGCGACGCCGTGGACGAACAGTCGCCCGTTGGCGAGCACGAGCTTCTCGTATCGCTGCGCCTCGTCCGGCAACGGCCAAGGCATGGAGTTGTGCTCCGATTCGGGACCTGATGCGCGTTCTGAGAGAGCCCGCCGGCCCGCCGGCGGGCGTTCCCTGGAACCGTGTAAGAAAGGCTCCGCGCGACCGGTGCACTCTACTCGGGAGTTCTCCGCGTTTCTATAGTGGCCGCACGATTCCCGATCGAAAGCTCGCGAGCCGGGAGACCGACATGGAGCGGCCCGACGACGCCCCCGACAGGCGGCCGCCTTCCTTCCAGCACCTCCTGTATCACAGCGGCTGGCTCGGCCACGAGCCGCCGGCGCCGCCGGCGCCGGACATCCCCCGGTGGGCCCGGCTGTCCCGGAAGCTCTTCTTCGTGACGCTGCGGACGGAGAAGTACCGCCCGAACCACCTCGTCACCCTGCGGAACAAGAGGGACGGCTGGGATCAGGACGTCTTCGGGGCGTACTACACGGACGAGGCGGGCGCGGGCGGCCGGTGGGTCTTCGGCCTGGACCCCGCTCGTTACCCCAAATCCCTCGCACTCCGCTTCGTGCTCGACCGCGCGAAGCCGATGCAGCAGGGCGACGTGACCGTGGACGTGGCAGCGGGCGCCGCGGCCGCGTTCTCCGACGAGGAGATCACCTTCGCCGACCCCAAGCCGCGGTACGTTCACCCGTACGACAACCTGACGACGACGACGACCAAGATCCAGCAGGACGCCGTCCCGAGTAACTTCGACGAGAGCGTCGTTTATGACGTGATCGTCATCGGTTCGGGGATGGGGGGGGCCGTCCTGGCCGACGGGCTGACGGACACTCACAATCGCCGCGTACTCGTGTTGGAAGCGGGCAGCCTGGTGCACCAGACGCACATCGACAACTTGCCCGGGTATGAGCACAACCTGGTGGCCGCGTGGAACCACCAGGTGGGCAACTATGTCAACCGACCGGGTTCCACCCTGATGTTCGGGGTGCAGATGAATCTGGGCGGGCGGTCCGTGTACTGGGAGGGGCTGATCCCCCGGATGCAAGACTGGGAGTTGGTCCACTGGCCGGCGAACGTCGGCACCCACCTGCTCGGCCCCTACGGCTACGAGCGGGCCGAACGCCTCTTGCGGAAGTGTCGCACGCTCGGGACGTACCAGGACAGGCTCGTCCGCAAGCTGCGGCGCCGGTTCTGCGACCTGCACGTGACCGACCTGCCCCGCTCCGTCCATCAGCCCAACATCAGCCGGCGCGGCTGCTGGCGGCCACGCTGGTCGATCACCGAGGTGACGGAAACCTCGACCGGCGTTTTTTCCACCGCGGACCTTCTGCTCGACTCGCTCTCCTTCGGCGGCCCGGTCGGGGGAGACCTCCTAACCGTCAACCTGAATCACCTCGTTACAGGGATCGAGACGGTCGGGGACGAAGCGCGGGCGGTGGTGTGCCAGGACTTGGCCGGCGGCGTGGAACGGCGCTACCGCGGCCGGGCGATCGTGCTGGCCGCGGGCTCGCTCGAGAGCCCGCGGATCGCCCTGGCCAGCGGCCTCGCGGATCCGAACAACCTGGTCGGCGTCGGGCTGACCGATCACCCGGCCTTTTTCGGATCGCACGGCTACCAGTTGTTGCCTTCGAGCCGGTTCCGCGGCGCGGATCACCACGCCAAGGTTCTCCTGTGGCACAAGGGCGGCGCCGCTCACCCGTACAACGTCGAACTGCTCGTCAACCCGCAGTACTGGCTCGCGCGCCACGCGGACGACGACGTGTTCAAGCAGATGACGGACACACAGGGCGTCACCTGGGTGGCGATCAAGTTCCTCACGGACAGCCCGCTCGACGACAGCAACCGGATCCACTACCTCGGGCCGGCGCAAAAGCTGGAGGTCGAGGTACGCCCCAACAACACCGGGGTGCACTTGCAGGCGGAGGTCATCGACCTCCGCAATCGGATCCTGGACTACCTCGGCGCGGACTTCGACCCCAACGACGGCATCGACTACGCGGCCTTCGGAACCGTGCACCACGCCGGCGGCTCGCTCCGCATGTCGAGCGACCACTCCGGGGTCGTCGATGAGAATCTCAAGTTCGAGTACTACCGGAACCTCTACTGCTGCGACGTATCGGTCTTTCCGCACATTCCCACCGCCAACCCTTCACTGACCCTCGTCGCGCTGGCACAGCGACTGGCCGACTACCTTGGAACGATGAGCGGGTAGGCAGAGATCAACAGAACATCGACTCGCCCGACAGCAGAATCCCGGCGGGGCAACTTTCAGATTGGAGGGGAGGCGACCAAGGGCGACACCGAGGATCGACCACATCCCGCCACGTTTCCGGAAGCGGAGCGATGGACCGCCGGACATTCGTACGGGGCAAATGGCCGAGTGGCGCGGTTCCGGAGGTCGCCG
>DATLIF010000168.1:0-5990 GCA_035539575.1 Fimbriiglobus sp.
GCGCTACCTCGGGGGGATTACGCCCCCCGCTCGCCGGGTTGATCGCGAACTCCGTCGCTTCGGCAGACGAGAGTGCGATCTTGGTCCGCTCGGCTGCGTCGCGGAGGTGTTGCAGCATCTCCGGGTTCTTCGACGCCTCCAGATCCAGACCCATCTCGCGGGCCGCAACCTGCATCAGCGCCCGGTCGAAGTCGTCGCCGCCCAGGTAGGTGTCGCCGTTGGTGCTGAGGACCTTGAAGACGCCCTCGGTCAGCGACAGGATCGAGCAGTCGAACGTCCCGCCGCCCAGGTCGTAGACCGCCACGGTTCCCGCCTGTTGTCGGTCCAGGCCATACGCCAGGGCGGCTGCGGTCGGCTCGTTGACAATCCGTAGGACGTCCAGCCCGGCAATCCGACCGGCGTCGCGAGTCGCCTGACGCTGCGCGTCGTCGAAGTATGCCGGCACGGTGATGACCGCCCTGGTCGGGTCGCCGGTCCGCTTGCGGACTTCGCGCAGGATCATCGCGGAGAGTTCTTCCGGGGTGTACTCCCGGCCGGCGATCCTCACCCGCAGTACCTTCCGACCGCCGTCCATCTCACGCTCGACGATCTGGTGCGGGATCAGCTTGAGTTCCTGTTGCAGGTCGGCCAGGGTCCGGCCCATGAGCCGCTTGACGCTGAAGATGGTGTGTTCCGGGTCGGACAGGGCACGCTCCCGGGCCGCGGTTCCGACCAGCACCGTGCCGTCCTCGTGGAAGCTCAGGACACTCGGGACCAGTGCGGTGCCGGCCTCGTCGCGGACGACGGTCGGCCGGCCGTCCTGCATGTACGCGGCGAGGCTGAAAGTTGTGCCCAGGTCGATGCCGATGGCAGCGGGAGACGGTGTGCTCATGTTTGTCATGATAGGCACGGGGCGTCAGGCGATTGCCGCAACCCCGCCCGCTCGGGAGGGCTGATTGGGCGCGGACGATTCGTAGTGACAGGGCGACGGGGTCAGGCTATGGCGGCCCGGCGGTCTTGCTCGGTAGCCGGGGCGGCGGGGTCTGGATTCAAGGCGGCGGGAACGGACGAAAGGGGCGGGTCGGCGGGTCGGTCGCGTCTGTCAACGTTGCGGGACTGGTGGGGTCAGGAAAACGGTGCCGGCACGCCGGGAGTGTCCCCACGTCCTCCGAAAATTTTGCCTCAAGTCCGAACCCCTCGCCGGCCGACTGAAGAAGAATCCGGGTGTCATCGCGGCCCGTCCGTGGCCGCGTACCCCATGACTCGACCTGCCATCCATCGATCTAGCTAGTCCGTCCGAGCGGTTCCTGACATGCACCCTGCCACCGACCCGGAGGTCGCGCGTGACCCAATTGCCCAAGTCTGCCCACCGCGCCCGGCTTAGCCTCTCGGAACTCGAGCCTCGCGAGGTCCCCGCTGTCCTCCAGCCCACCGTGGCGGAGCAGGTCTTCCTGGAACGTCTCAACGACGTCCGGGCCCAGCCGGCCGCCTATGGGCGATCGATCGGGGTGGACTTGAGCTACATCATGCCCTCCTCCCCACTGGCGTTCGACACGCGGCTGACCGCCGCGGCGCACGCTCACTCGGTGGACATGAACACCCGGGGGTTCTTCGGTCACACCGGGTCCGACGGGGACACGGCCGGGGAACGACTGACCGACGCCGGCTATATGTGGCGCAGCTACGCTGAGAGCATCACCGCCGGCCAGGCGAGCGTCACGGACGCGCTGCGGTCACTGATCGTTGACGCCAACACGTCAAGCCGGGCGCACCGCCATCAACTCCTGGGCCACGGAACAACCTACAAGACACATCGGGAGATCGGCGTCGGGGTCGTGCAGAACGGGACCGGGCCGCGCGACCACTACTACACGGTGGACACGGCGTACACCACGGACACGCGGCCGCAGTTGACCGGGGTGGTGTACCGGGACACTAACGGCAACGGGAAGTATGACACCGGCGAGGGGATCGGCGGGGCGACCGTGAGGACGAGCGCCGGGCACACCACCACCACCTGGGCGAGCGGCGGGTACAGCCTGTCAGTCAGCCCAGGAAGTTATACGGTCAGCGTCTCCGGCGGCGGGCTTCCGGGCACCATCCACCGGCTGACGTCGGTCGGCTCGTCCAACCAGCGGCTGAACTTCGTGGCCTCGGCGTGGACTCCGCCGGTCACGGTGAACAAGCCGCCGGTCCTCAGCGCGATCGGCGACCGGACGATCCGCGCCAACACGTCGCTGACCCTGAGCCTGTCCGCGTACGACCCGAACGGCAACCCTCTGAGCTACTCGGCGACGGTCAAGAGCCAGGCGTATTCGCTGGACCAGAAATACGGGTTCTACTACACCGGGAACTCGTACCTGAACCACTGGGGGCGGAAGGAGAAGTGGTTCATGGGCTCCGGCGGATGGTACTTCATCGAGCCGGACGGTGAGGTGTGGAGGGTCGGCAACACGAACGGCTCCACCACTCTGGTGGCGAAACTGCAAAGCGCTTATTACCTGAACACCTCGAAGCTTTTCAATGCCACGCTGGGCGGCCGAGACAGTATTTCTGGCCGCACCCTCACTGTCACGCCGGAGGCCGGATTCGTCGGCAAGTTGACGGTGTCGGTCACGGTCAAGGACGGCCGCGGCGGAACCTCGACCCGGTCCTTCGTGGTCACCGTGGTCTAACCAGATTATCGGCACAAGCCGCGGTCCGGCTTCGGGACTTCCGGGGTCGGACCGCGGCGTTTTCACTCCTGTCATCCTCCCTGACACGCGCCTCCCTGCTCCCTCGAACGAGCCACAGCCCCGAAACTTGCGCGGTGATGTCGGCAAACCGGGGTCGCTCCGCCCTGCGGACGCCACACCCCGGTCCCGGTACAATGAGCCGAACTTTCTCCACGCGGTGCGGCGACCGGACCCGGTCCCGGCCCCTACTCACGGGAGCGTCATGACGACAGGACGATACGAGGCGTTGGCCGGTCGCATCCGGGAGCGGTCGGCGGTGGTCGGGGTGATAGGGTTGGGCTACGTTGGCCTGCCTCTGGCCCGGGAGTTCGCTGCCCAGGGGTTCCGGGTCATCGGGTTCGACGTGGACCCGGTCAAGGTCGAGCGGCTGCGCAAGGGAGAGAGCTACATCGGCCACATCCCGCCGGCCGCCGTCCGGGAGATGCTCGACCGGCGGTTCGAACCGACCATCGATTTCGCACAGCTCGGCGAGGCCGATGCGGTCATCATCTGCGTACCCACCCCGCTGACCGACGCCCGCGAGCCGGACCTGTCGTACGTACTCGGGTCGGTGCGGTCGATCGCGGCGACGCTGCGGCCCGGCCAACTCGTCGTCCTGGAGAGCACCACCTACCCAACGACCACCCGCGGCGATGTCTTGCCGATACTGGCGGCGACCGGGCTGAAAGAAGGGGAGGACTACTTCCTGGCATTTAGCCCGGAGCGGGAGGACCCTGGCAACGCTCACTTCTCGACCCGGACGATCCCGAAGGTGGTCGGCGGTCTCGACGAGAAGAGTGGCGACCTTGCCTGCGCCCTGTACGCGGCTGTCGTCCCGACGGTGGTGCGGGTGTCGTCGCCGGAGGTGGCGGAAGCGTGCAAGATCCTGGAAAACACCTACCGGGCGGTGAACATCGCACTGGTCAATGAATTGAAGGTACTCTACGACCGGATGGGCATCGACGTCTGGGAAGTGGTCGAGGCGGCGAAGACCAAGCCGTTTGGGTTCCAGGCGTTCTACCCGGGGCCGGGGCTGGGCGGCCACTGCATCCCGATCGACCCGTTCTATCTAACGTGGGTGGCCCGGCGGCACGGGCTCTCAACCCGGTTCATTGAGCTGGCCGGGGAGGTCAACCACGCGATGCCGGAGTACGTCGTCCGCCGGGTGTCCGACGCACTCAACGACCGGGGCAAGCCGGTGAAGGGGAGCAAGGTTCTGATCCTGGGTATGGCCTACAAGAAGGACGTGGACGACCCGCGGGAATCGCCCGGGTTCGAACTGATGGACTTGCTGCTGAAGAAGGGCGCGCAGGTGAGCTACAACGACCCGCATGTCCCGACGCTGCCGCGGATGCGGAACTGGCCGCACCTGGGGGCGATGGACAGCACCCCCCTCTCGCCCGAGACGCTGGCCGGCCAGGACTGCGTCCTGGTGGCCACGGACCACTCGGCCTACGACTGGGGACAGGTAGTGCGGCACGCGCCGCTGGTGGTGGACACCCGGAACGCGACCAAGGGGGTCGCCGATGGCCGCGACAAGATCGTCAAGGCGTAGTGGGCGTTGAGGGATTCGAACCCCCGACTTCATCCTTGTAAGGCACCCCGGCCCGCCCGCCGAAAACCCTATTCCGACCTGGAATTCCTGGGCTTTTAGCATCCCGACAGCAGGTTGCAAGACCGCGCGTCGCGTGCGAGAAACCGCGGAGTTTTCACGAACCCCGGGGCGTTCTGCGGAAGAGGCGCGGAAGAACGCCAGCGGGGCGCTGGTGCGTGACCAGCGCCCCGTGGCACGTTTGAAGGCGGCGGGTTGTCAAAGAGCGACCCCCGGCGGTGTGGCCGGGGGCGTGGGGCGCCGGGGTCAGTCGGCGTCGGTGTCGTCGTCCGGCTGCCAATAGTGGGCGCGGGCCTCGCTATACCACGTGTCGAACAGCCCCACGGCCCGGACGTTCCGGAACACGTCCCCGGCGACGTGCAGCTCCAGCGGTGGCATCCCCGGCCCGGGGAGGAACGCCAGGGATGCGTCCTCGCAGTGGGGGAACCAGTGGGCCAGCGTCGCCCGGATCGCCTCCTGCAACTCGGCGGGGGTCAGCACCGTCGCCGCCTTCTCACGCTTCGTCTTGGTCGCCATCGTTGAGTCCTCGTTGAGTGTGGTGGGGATGGGATGGGTCAGTCGGCGTCGGTGGCCGCCTTCCTGACGATCTTTTCCATGTCGGCGTCGTCGGCCACCCAGGTCGCCTCGAACACCGGGTTGTCGTCGGTGCTCAGTGAGAACGGCATCGGGTGGGTCAGCTTGATGACGATGTCCCCGACCCCGCCGCCGGGGTTCACCACCACCGCCGCCGTGGTCATGTGCGGGAAGTGTTTCCTCAGCGCCGCCCGGATGAACCCGGGCAGCGTGGCGTCCGTCTCGTCGAGGATGCGGCCGACCCAGTACGGCACGTCCCGGCTCAGCCGATCGATCTTCTCGACGGTCTCCGGGGCCGGAATCGGGCGGCCGTTCGTGCGGTCCGCGGTCTTGGTCTTCGTCGCCATGTCGTCTCTCCAGAAAGGGGAACAGGAACACGGGAACAGGAACCTACTTCCGCCGGGTCGGGACGTACCGCAGGCACCCGGGGCAGAACAGCAGCTTGCCGGCCAGGTACACCGGCCCGCCGTGGATCGGGCAGCAGAACCCGGGCACCTTCACGCACCGGGCCGGTCGGCGCTTGCGGCGGGGCCGCGGGTCGGTTAACTTCACCATCGAACTCTCCTCAACAGGGTTCTGGCCGGCGGGGTTTCTGGCAGGACACCGCCGGCCTCTTCGTTTGCCTCGGGTCACGCGCCCGGGCTACCATCGGGGTGAGCCCTTTTCTCCCTTGGGGCTCACCGGCGGGGCTCGTGCAGGCACCCCCGCCGGACCTTTCCTCTTCCGGTCACGCGCCCGGGAAGTCCTGAACCGCAGTCCCGCCCGTGGCCGATACAACTGGCGACCCGCGCGGTCCGGTCCCGGTCTGTAGGTTCCACCGGGGTCGGGCCGCGTCGTTTCACTTCCTCGCCGTGGCCGGCCAATCCTCTGCCTGCCGCCGCGCCTCCGCCCGCCGGGCCAGGGCGACCACCAGCGCCACCACCGGCCAGCCGATGAGCAGGATCAGCAGGGTGGGCACTGTGGTCACTCCGCCGCCGTCAGGTCCGCTGCCGGTAGCACGAGTTGCGTCCGCCGGTACATCAGCCGGACCACCACGCGCCCGTCCTTCATCACCCGGACCACCGTCGCACGGTATCCGGCGGGGTCGCCGTACCACCCGCCGTCCCCCGCCC
>DATLIF010000169.1:0-23730 GCA_035539575.1 Fimbriiglobus sp.
AGTACGCCAGCGACCACTACCGCCGGCTGCTGGACCGGCACGGGATCGCGTGCAGCATGAGCCGGGTGGCCCAGGGCTGGGACAACGCCCCGGTCGAGAGCTTCTTCGCCAGCCTCAAGCGGGAACTCGTCCACGACGAGCAGTATGCCACCCGGGACGAGGCGAGGGCGAGCAGCTTCGAGTCCGTCGAGGGGTTCTACAACCGGGTCCGCCGGCACTCGTCGCTGGGGTACGTGTCCCCGGCCGAGTTCGAGCGGACCTACAACCAGATACGCCCGTAACTCCGGCTCCACTTTTCGTGGGGAAGACCACTTCTGCCCTTCACTCCGTACACTTCGGCCGGGGTTCGGTAGCCAAGTTACTGATTCGGCAGATATCGGTTGTACAACTCGGTTGCACAAGACCCATATCAGCGACCGCCGCGAGGTGTGCTACCCGTGGCACCCCTGGGCTGGTCGGCTCGTCCTCCTCGTATCCATGTTCACCCGGGCCGGACGCATCATGCTCCGATGCCGATTACCAGCCTGCAACAGCCGGGACACGGGCGTCCGCCGAGCAGTACCAGCTTCGTATCCTGGCATCCGCTCGTTGAAGTCTAATCGGCCGGCTATTTCCACGGTGAGCTTCCGGTAGGCATCCGCAATGAGACAGGTGACCGCCTGAACGACAGGCACCCGAGGCCCGGTCAGGGCGAGCG
This sequence comes from Fimbriiglobus sp., assembly GCA_035539575.1. Taxonomy (GTDB): domain Bacteria; phylum Planctomycetota; class Planctomycetia; order Gemmatales; family Gemmataceae; genus DASSAT01. The sequence continues at coordinate 698 of DATLIF010000169.1, forward strand.
TCCGGGGCAGCGTCTTCGGGGACAGGTCTGCGGACAAGGGTCGAACTCCGCGCCGTGCCGGTCTCCCTTATTGCTCAAGCCGCCGCCCGCCTGGACCAACCGTTTCCCGGACAGAACCCGCACGGCGAAGTTCGGCACCATGACCACCGAGAGTAGGAACAAGGAAGCCGCCCACGCCTGACGGTGCCAGTCCTCGTAGGGGCTCACGGCGTAGGTGAAGATGTAGACCGAAGCGACGGGGTCCAGGCGCTCGGCGAGAGCGGCCAGAACTGATTACTCGACGCGGTGAGAAGCAGCGGGGCTATTTCTCCGGCGATCCGAGCGATGCCGAGGAACACCGCGGTAACGATGGCCGGGAGGGCAGCCGGAATAGACACGTACACGATGGTCTGCCACTGCTTCGCCCCGAGAGCGTAGCTAGAGCACCCATAACGTAGACAGGGTGCGGGACAGGTTCCACCCGCATGGGCGACCGCTGGGCTGGCTGGATGAACGGGTCGGGGCGACCGCAGGGATGGTCGCCGGACGCTGGCCAGGGATGTCAGACGCGCTTGACGGCGGGTCGTTTAGTAGCCAAGTCCTGCTGACCGCCCACGAGGGGCGTGATCGCCGGGACGGCTCGCCGAAGTGATACGATCTCTGGGCGACCGGGAGCAACCCGTCGAGGCGCTGGGGATCGGGAGAGCAGGGGCAGGCACGTAACCGGCGCGGGCGCGACCCAGCAGCGGGAGTTCTACGCAGCGAATCCCCGCCGGGCAGAATTCCCAGACTCGTAGATCGACTCCATCCGGGTAATGTAGCTTGATGTAGTTAATCTCGCGCAATCCGTCTAAATCCCCAGCTATCTGTCACGCCCAGTAGGCAACGAAAACACATAATTCTGAGCTGTTTTCTGCTGTTCACGATCACCCAAACAGGTGGATTAACTCACGTCGTCGGAGAAGATGAAGACGATGTTCGGCTGCCGTGTCGGGTCGGCACCGTCGGCCGTCGGGGTGAGATAGAACGCCAGGGCGACCACGGAGGACAGGCGGACCAGGAGGGTGAAGCGTCGTAGCAGTTGGTGCATAGGTCCCACACGACACAGGGAGAGTTCGCGGCTAAAGACGACTCACGGCGCCCCGGATTGTCCCCGACTCGATCGCCCCGGTCAAACCGGAACCTGCCGAGGTGGCGGTCCGTATCAAAGAGGGCGGCGGAATCCGTCACGCCGGGGGCCGGCCGTAGGTACCGAACGATTCCTCTTCGACCGCCACCAGCACCGCCGACCCCAGGGAATGCCCACGGTCGGGGTGGTCGCCACCCGCGAGCTTCCGGAGGAGCGAATCCTGGAGCTGGCCCTGGGCCGGGTCAGGCGGTGACGATGTGCATCTTGATAGCGAACTGAACCAGTTCGGCGCTGGACCTGACGCCGAGCAGTTCCATCATGGCGTACTTGTGGAAGGCGACGGTCCGCGGGGTGATCTTGAGCAGCCGCGCGGTCTCCTTCATCGTGTGCCCCTCGGCCAGGAGCTGAAGCACCTCCCGCTGACGCTGGCTCAGATCGGTCTGCTTGATCGCCGGTTCTGTCGTGTGGAGCAACGTGTCCACCAGACCCCGCGTGGCCAGCGGCGTGACGTAGGACCGCCCGCGGGAGACTTCGCGGATGGCATGGAGCAGTTCCGACGCGGCCGAGGTCTTGAGCAGGTAGCCCGATGCCCCGACCCGGAACGCCTCCGCCGCCACGTCGGGATCCTCGCTCATGGTCAGGAAGATCACCTTGACCTCGGGCATCTCCCGCCGGAGCTGACGGGCCGCATCCAGCCCGTTGAGCAGTGGCATGGCCACGTCGAGGAGGACGATGTCGGGCCGCAGGTCGGGCGCCGCCGCGAGGAGTTCCCGGCCGTTGGCCACCGACCCGACCACGTCGCAGTCGGCCTCCAGCAGGCGGGTGAACGCCTCCCGGAGCAGCCGGTGATCGTCCGCCAGCATGACGCGCGGCCGCTTCATGATGTACTCTCCCGCCCCCGGTCGGGGGCTGCCTTCATCCCCCTACCAGGTCCGCCTGCAACGCGCCATTCTCGGGCCGGTCGGGGACGCCCACCGGGACACAGACATCGATCCGGGTGCCGCCCGACGGCCGGGAGTCGATGGTGATCTCGCCGCCGACCAGCAGCAGCCGCTCCCGCATGCTGATCAGGCCCAGGCCGACGTTGCCGCACGCCGGGCCGGGGTCGAAGCCGACGCCGTCGTCGGTGACCCGCAGGCGGATCACGTCCGCGGTCCCGCTCAGCTCCACCGACCCGTGGTGGCTTCCGCTGTGCTTGACGACGTTCTGCAGGGCTTCCTGTGCGATCCGGTACAGGCACAGGACCGCGTCCGGGGGGATCATGCCCGGTCCCAGGTGGTGGGTGAACTTCACATCCAGGCCGTGGGACTGGGTCAGCTCCCGGCACAGGCCGCCGAGCGCGGCCACCAGCCCGAGTTGCTCCAGCTTCGACGGGTGCAGCCGGTGCGACAGGTCGTGGACTGCGGAGGACAGCTCCTTGACCCGGGCCGACAGCTCCTGCATCCGGTCCGCGGTCTCGGCGGCCGACGTCGGAGGAACCTGGCCGAGGATGTCCAGTTCCAGGGCCAGCAGCGCCAGGCTTTGGTTGAGGTCGTCGTGCAACTCGCGGGCGATCCGCCGCCGCTCGACCTCCTGGGCTTTGAGCAGTCGCTCGGTCAGTGAGCGCAGCTCCTGCTGGCTCTGCCACAGCTCGTCCTCGGCCCGCCGCCGTCTCACCCGCTGGGCCAACAGGCCGGCGATCAACAGCGCCTGGGCGAGACAGACGGAGGCCGCCCCGATGACATGCCACCTGTAGACGTCCCAGACGGTCGGTTCCTGGAACAGGACGACACTCCCGGGTGGTAGGCTTCGCTCGCTGATCCCCCACCGTCGGAGCTGCCGCCAGTCGAACATGTCGGCGTTCTCGCCCGCCTCCGCGATCGAAATCGACTCGGGCTTTTCTCCCGCCAGGATCCGCAGGCCGAGGCGGGCCGCGTTGTTCCCCGCCTCGTCGAAACGGAAGACGTGGCCGCCGACGATCCCCCGGCCGACATACGTATCCACGTGGCCGTACATGGGGGCATTCGCCCGGGTGGCCAGGCGGTCCAGAACCTCCGCGGAATAAAGCGGCTTCCCGGTGCTGTCCTGATGTGCGTGGAGAAAGTAAACGAGGCTCTGTTTCGGGAGGTCGGCGACCCGCCCGAGCAGGTCGTCCATCGGCAGCCCGGTCAAGTACACGAACTCGAGCCGGTCCTCGTGAACGCGAAACGTCCGCCGCGCCACGGCCTCCCACTCGGCGTCGAACGGCGAACTCCCCGCGACCACGTACACCCGCCTGGTATCGGGGTGGAGTCGGAACGCGAGGTCCAACGTCCGCGCCAGGTCCATACGAATCGGAACTCCGATCACATCCGGCGGGAGGCGGCGAGCCCTCACCTCCCGCTCATCGACGGCCACGAACACGACCGGAACCCCCGGGAACAGCTCCTCGCGGAACTTGACCGCGAAGTCGAGTCCCGCCGACAGGCCGGCCATCACCAGATCGACCTTCCGTCCGGCGTACTTTCGCTTGAGCAGCGAGACCTGGGCCTGCATGAAGTCGGCGTCGTGGAGCCGGGCCGTATTCACGTACTCGTTGCGGATATCGATGTGCCCGGACCACTGGCCTGCGAAGGTCGAGCGGATGGCGCGGTTGACCAGGATGATTCCGGGCGCCCCGTCGTACTCGCTCGGGTAAACGACCACGACCAGACGGGGCGTCTCGGGGTCGGCGGCCGCGGGCGAACAGCACGACAGGACGACGACCGCCGCGAAAGCGTAGACCAGGCCGCGGGGGCGCGGCGCCGGGTTCTCGTCCGTCTCCCGGCCGCTCCTCATGATTCGCCCTCCGGGGTCGGAACTCGGCATCCGTGCCGCGGATACTACGTTCGAACACCGGACCCGGCCTGGTGTCGGCCGTCCGCCGTCGGGCGATCTACCGCAGAAGTGTTTCCCGCTAGTCTACCGTGTTTCGATCGCACCGCCATCACCCAGGCACCTGTCAGTTATTCACTCATGAACCTGTCACTTTTGACAGGTGCGGGCTGCGCGCCGCCGCTGTACTCTTACCCCTCGCAGTGCAGACCCAGTGCGGTTGGCCGTGAGATCCCAGTCGGCGGGTCGGCTCGTCTCGGCCGGACCCGCGCACCGCGGAGCCGGGTTGCCGCACGCCGGCCGAGGACCGACCGGCGGTGGCGGGGAGGTAATGCCGTGACCATCTCGCCCTTCGCTGGCAAGCCCGCCCCGGCCGAACTGCTGATCGACCCGGCCCGGCTCGAGCGGGAGTACTCCGAGCGCCAGCCCGACGTGGACGACCCGGAGCAGTTGGTCAGTTTCGGCACGAGCGGGCACCGGGGTTCCCCGTTGCGGGGGACGTTCACCGAGGTCCACATCCTGGCCGTCACCCAGGCGATCTGCGACTATCGCAACAGCAAGGGGTTCGACGGGCCCCTCTACATGGGCAAGGACACGCACGCGTTGTCCGCACCGGCCCAGCGGACGGCCCTGGAGGTCCTCGCGGCCAACGAGGTGCCGACGGTCATCCAGCGCGACGACGGGGTGACACCGACCCCGGTCGTCTCGCGGGCCATCCTCGCCCACAACCGCGCCGGCACGGATCACCTGGCGGACGGGATCGTCGTCACCCCATCGCACAACCCGCCCGAGGACGGCGGGTTCAAGTACAACCCGCCCGACGGCGGCCCGGCCGACACCGAGGCGACGAGGTGGATCGAGGAGCGGGCCAACGAGTACCTCCTGCGCGACAACGCGGGCGTCAGGCGAGTCCCGTTCGACCGGGCCGTCCGGGCTGCGACCACCCGCCAGGACGACTTCGTCCGGCCCTATGTGGACGACCTGAAAAGCGTGATCGACATGAAGGCGATCCGCGGGGCCGGGCTCAAGCTCGGGGTGGACCCGCTCGGCGGCGCGGGCGTCCACTACTGGGCGCCGATCAACGACGCCTACGGGCTGGGCATCGAGGTGGTGAACCCGGACGTGGACCCGACCTTCTCGTTCATGACGGTCGATCACGACGGGCAGATTCGGATGGACTGTTCGAGCCCATACGCGATGGCCCGGCTCGTCGGGCTGAAGGACCGGTTCCAGGTCGCATTCGCCAACGACCCGGACGCCGACCGGCACGGGATCGTCACGCCGTCCGCAGGGCTGATGAACCCGAATCACTACCTGGCTGTGGCGATTCGCTACCTGCTGACGCACCGCCCCGGGTGGCCGGCCGGCGCCGCGGTGGGCAAGACGCTGGTCAGCAGCGGGATGATCGACCGCGTCGTGGCCTCGCTCGGCCGGCGACTGTGCGAGGTGCCGGTCGGGTTCAAGTGGTTCGCCCCGGGGCTGTACGACGGGTCGGTCTGCTTCGGCGGGGAGGAGAGCGCCGGGGCCAGCTTCCTGCGGCACGACGGGACGGTCTGGACGACCGACAAGGACGGCCTGATCCTGGCGCTGCTCGCCGCCGAGATCACGGCCCGGACGGGCAAGGACCCCGGCGAGCACTACCGCGAGCTGACGGCCGAGTTCGGCACCCCGTACTACACACGGATCGACGCCCCGGCCACGCCCGAACAGAAGGCGAGACTGAAGAACCTGTCGCCAGCGGACGTCAAGGATTCGACGCTGGCCGGCGAACCGATCCTTGCCAGGCTGACCCGCGCGCCGGGCAACAACGCGCCGATCGGCGGGCTGAAGGTAGTGGCCGGGAGCGGCTGGTTCGCGGCCCGGCCCTCCGGCACGGAGGACGTCTACAAGGTCTACGCCGAGAGTTTCAAGGACGAGGAGCACCTCCGCGTGATCGTCAAGGAGGCGCGGGGGATCGTGGCGGGCGCGATCTGAAGGCACCGGTTGAGGGCCAGTTCATGTTTCTCGATTACCTGGCGCTGGTGATCCTGGTGATGGGGTTGCTGGTCACCTTCTACGGGTTCATCTACGTCCACGACATCCCGTACAAGATCGCCAAGAAGCGCGAGCACCCGTACGCGGAGGCCATCCACGTCGGGGGCTGGCTGAGCCTGTTCACCCTCCACGCCATCTGGCCGTTCATCTGGATCTGGGCGGTGTCCTACCGCAAGCCGGGCGAGGTGCCGGCCGACCCCGCCGCCGGCGACCTGTCCAGCCGGCTCGCGGGCATCGAGGCCCGGCTCAAGCAGCTCGAATCCGCCCACTCCGACGGCCACACCGGGGGTCGAATCCATGCTTGAGTTGATCATCGGCACCTACGGCGTGCTGTGCTGGCTCTTGTTCGCCAAGTTCAAGCTCATCCCGGTCACCACGTATACGATCGTGACCGCGGTCCTGGGTGGCGTCGTGATCCTGGGCCTCCTGTACGTCATGCTGTCCGTCTTCCACCCGGTCAGCCACGACGGGCGGATGTACGCCCCGGTCGTCCAGGTCGTCCCCCAGGTGCGGGGGACGGTGACCGAGGTCCCGGCCGAGGGGAATAAGCCGCTCAAGGCGGGGGACGTCCTCTTCCGGATCGACCCGAAGCCGTACCAGATCGAGGTGGACCGGCTGCGGGCGTCGCTGGCCGCGAAGAATGTCAAGTTCGCCCAACTCAGCGAGTTGATGGCCGCCGCGGAGGCCACGACCAAGGAGGCCCGGGCCAACCTGCTGGTGGCCGAGTCCCAGTTCGACCGTCAGGCCCGGGAGACCCACGAGCAGGCCCTCGCCCAGGTCGATCAGGTCCAGAAGCGGCTGGACCTGGCGAACGCCAACCTGGCCCGCCTGGAGCGCACCAAGGGGGCGGTCTCGGCGCTGGAACTCGACCAGACCCGGACGCGAGTGGTGAGCCTCCAGGAGGAGCACCGGCAGGCGGTCGCGGCCGAGAAGGTGGCGCTGGAGAGGCTCAAGTCCGGTAGCAGCAGTCTGGAGGCGGTCCGACAGGACATCGCCCGGCTGGAGGCCGAGGAGCGCAAGCTCCAGCTCCAGCTCAAGGCCGAGACCGACGGCGTGAACCCCGAGATCCGCGAGATCATGGCCCAACTGGACAAGGCCCGGTGGGACCTCGACCAGACGGTGATTCGGGCCCCGACCGACGGGTACGTCCCCCAGCAGCTCCTCCGCCCGGGGATGATGGCGGTGCCGTTCCCGGTGAAGCCGCTGATGGTGTACGTCGTCGGCGAGTCCCCGACCCTGGTCGCCAGCTATCCGCAGAAGGTGATCTCGGACCTCAAGCCCGGGATGGAAGGGGAGGCGGTGTTCAAGATGTACCCGGGCCGGTCGTTCAAGGTGAAGGTCCGGCGGGTGCTGACGGCCCTGCGGGAGGGGGAACTGGACGCCGGCGGGCAGATCCTCGCCGCGACGCCGGAGACGGCCCACGGGTACGTCCCGGTGGTGTTCGACTATGAGGAGGATGTGGCAGGGCTGAACCTGCCGGTCGGGGCGCAGGCCAGCATCGCGGTCTACACGGACAGGGTCCACGCGCTGTCGATCCTGCGGAAGATCATCCTGCGGATCAAGAGCTGGGAGAACTTCGTCTTCTGATCCGCCCGGGCGGGTCAGCCACCATCGAGGAGGCGCGCGGTGAGTACTAACAACGACCTGGCGGCGCGGATCGACGGGGTGATCGCGGCCACCAAGGACAAGATGAAGTCGGAGCAACAGGAGTTGCTCCAGGAGTACGCGGAGCGGCAGCAGCGGCTGGAGGCGTACACGGCGGCCCTCCCGCGGCTGCTGGCGGTTGCGAAGCCGCGGCTGGAGCTGCTGGCTAAACGGCTGGGTGACCGGGCCGAGGTCACGCCGGAGGTGTCTGGCACCACCCGGTCGGCCCGGTTCGTGGTCCATTCGCCGCTCGCCCAGATCAAGCTGATGGTCAGCGCGTTCCCGGACCGCGACGTGAGGAACATGGCGGTCGCGTATGACCTGTCGATCCTGCCGGTGCTGATGCGGTTCGAGTCGCACGCCGAGTACAGCACGCCGATCGAGGCCCCGGACCTGGACGGGTTGGGGAAGTGGCTGGACGACCGGCTGGTCGTGTTCGTGGAGACCTTCATGAAGTTGCACGAGAACGAGTACTACACGAAGGACCAGTACGTCGAGGACCCGGTGGTCAAGGTCCGGTTCCCGAAGTTCGCGGCCGGGGCCACCCTCGAACACAAGGGGCAGACGTACTACTTCGTCGATGACCGGACAAAGGCCGAGTTCGCGCGGCAGCAGGGGCTGGCAGCGGGGTGAGGCCGGACCAGCGGAGACGAGTCCATGAAAGTCGGCGTCGTCGGGAGTGGGATGGTCGGCGCGACCGCGGCGTACGCGCTGGTGATGCGGGGCGTCGGCCGCGAGATCGTGCTGGTCGATAAGAACGCGGGCCGGGCCGCCGCGGAGGCGGACGACATCCGGCACGCCGTCCCGTTCGCTCACGCCCTCGAAGTGCGGGCCGGCGACTACGCCGACCTCGCGGGCTGCCGGGCGGTCGTGATGTGCGCCGGCGTCGGGCAGAAGCCCGGGGAGACCCGGCTCCAGCTCCTGCGGCGCAACGCCGCTGTGTTCCGCGAGGTCGTCCCCGCCGTCCTGAAGCACGCCCCCGAGGCGGTGGTCGTCGTCGCCACGAACCCGGTGGACGTGATGACCCACCTCGCCGCCCGGTTCGCCGCCGAGGCCGGCGTCCCGGCCGGGCGGGTGTTCGGCTCGGGCACCACCCTGGACACGGCGCGCTTCCGCACCCTGATCGGCTCGTACTGCGGCGTCGATCCGCACCACGTCCACGGGTATGTCGTCGGGGAGCACGGGGACTCCGAGGTGCTCACCTGGTCGCTCGTCACGGTCGGCGGGATGCCGCTGGAGGCGTTCGCCCGGATGCGGAACGTTGAACTGTCCGAGGCCGCCCGCCGGGACATCGACGAGAAGGTCCGGCGGGCGGCGTACACGATCATCGCCGGCAAGGGAGCGACGTACTACGGGATCGGCAGCGCCCTGGCCCGGATCGTGGACGCGGTGCTTCACGACCAGCGCTCGATCCTGACCGTGTGCGCCCCGGCGGCCGACGTGGCCGGAGTGACAGACGTGACTGTCGCCCTGCCCCGGCTCGTCGGCGGACGCGGTGTGATCGAGACCTTCCCTCTGCCGCTGAACCAGATCGAGCAGGACCAACTCCGGACCAGTGCCGGGGTGATCCGAGGGGCCCTCGACGAACTGGACCGTAATGAGGGGTAATGATGACACCCGAAACTCTCTGGAAGCGATTTCGGGACTATCGCTCGGCTGTGTCGAGCCTCGGTTTGACCCTGGATGTCAGCCGGATGGGGTTTGACGACGGCTTCATCGAACGCATGAGGCCGGCTCTGGAATCGGCATTTGACGGGATGGAGGCACTGGAGAACGGAGCCATCGCCAACCCGGACGAGGACCGGATGGTCGGGCACTACTGGCTGCGGTCCCCCGACCTGGCCCCGACCCCGGAGATCGCGGCCGAAATCCGCAAGACCATCGCCGACGTCAAGGCGTTTGCCGCGGGCGTCCACGGCGGCCAGGTCCGACCACCCACCGCGGTCCGGTACACCGGCGTGCTGTGCGTCGGGATCGGGGGGTCCGCCCTCGGGCCGATGTTCGTGGCCGACGCACTGGGCGACCCGGCCACCGACCGGATGCGGATCGACTTCATCGACAACACCGACCCGGACGGAATCGCACGGACCCTCCGGCACCTGGCGGGCCGGCTCCCCGAGACGCTGTGCGTCGTTGCCTCGAAGAGCGGGGGGACGCCGGAGACCCGCAACGGCATGCTCCTCGTCGCCGACGCCTACCGGGCCGCCGGCCTCGACTTCCCCCGCCATGCCGTGGCGATCACCATGCCCGGCTCGCGGATGGATCAGACCGCAGTGAGCGAGGGCTGGCTGGCCCGGTTCCCGATGTACGACTGGGTCGGGGGCCGGACGAGCGAGTTGTCCGCGGTCGGCCTGCTGCCGGCGGCACTGCAGGGGCTGGACATCGACGGCCTGCTCGCCGGGGCGGCCGCGTGCGACGAGGCCACCCGCAGCCGCGATCTGAAGACGAACCCGGCCGCCCTGATGGCCCTCATGTGGTACCACGCCACCGGCGGCCAGGGCAAAAAGGACATGGTCGTGCTGCCGTACAAGGACCGGCTGCTGCTGTTCAGCCGCTACTTACAACAACTGGTCATGGAGTCGCTTGGCAAGCAGCTTGACCTGAAGAACAACCGCGTCGAGCAGGGGCTGACGGTCTACGGCAACAAGGGCTCGACTGACCAGCACGCCTATGTCCAGCAACTCCGGGAGGGGGTGCCGAACTTCTTCGCCGTGTTTGTCCGGGTGCTCGAAGACGGCGGCTCATCTCAGGAAGTCGAGCCGGGGGCCACAGCCGGCGATTACCTGCACGGGTTCCTGCTCGGGACGCGGGTCGCGCTGTTCGAGAACGGCCGCGAGTCGATGACCATCACCGTCCCGCGCGTCGATGCCCGGATAGTCGGTGGGCTGATCGCGCTCTTCGAGCGGGCGGTTGGCCTCTACGCCGGGCTGGTCGGAATCAACGCCTATCACCAGCCGGGGGTCGAGGCCGGGAAGAAGGCGGCCGCCGGTGTGCTGGCCCTTCAGGCGAAGGTGCTCGCGGCCCTCTCCGACTCGCCGCAGACCGCCGAGCAGGTCGCCGTGGCGATCGGTGAGCCCGAGGCGGTCGAGACGGTCTTCCTGCTTCTGGAACACCTGGCGGCCAACGGTCGGACCCAGATCGCGGACCCGGCCCGCGGCACGTTCAGTCGGACATCGTAAGGGAGCGGACGATGACTACCGCGACGCTCACCGAGACCGACCTCGACGCCCTGTGCGTCAACACGATCCGCACCCTGTCGATGGACGCGGTCCAGGCGGCGAACTCCGGGCACCCCGGGGCGCCGATGGGGCTGGCCCCGGTGGTGTACTGCCTCTGGCAGCAGTTCCTGCGGTTCGACCCGCAGGACCCGATCTGGCCCAACCGCGACCGGTTCGTCCTCTCGGCCGGCCACGCCTCGATGCTGCTGTACTCGCTTCTGCACCTGACCGGGGTGAAAGCAGTCAGCAAGGAGTATGAGGCACTCGGCGAGCCATCGGTGCCCCTGGAAGCGATCAAGCACTTCCGGCAGCTCGACAGCCGATGCCCCGGACACCCCGAGTACCGCTGGACGAGTGGCGTCGAGACCACCACTGGCCCGCTCGGTCAGGGCCTGGCCAACAGCGTCGGCATGGCCATCGCGGGGCGGTGGCAGGCAGCCCACTTTGGCCGACCCGGGTTCGAGGATCTGATCGACTTCAACGTCTACGCCCTGTGCGGCGACGGCTGCATGATGGAAGGCATCTCGGCCGAGGCAGCGTCGCTGGCCGGGCACCTGAAGCTCTCGAACCTGTGCTGGATCTATGACAACAACTACGTCACCATTGAGGGGAATACGGCCCTGACGTTCACCGACGACGTGGCCACCCGATTCATCGGCCACGGGTGGAACGTCACCCGCGTCGGCGACGCCAACGACCTGGAGATGCTCGCCCGGGCGTTCCGCACCTTCCTCGCCACCCGCGACCGGCCGACCCTCATCATCGTCGATAGCCACATCGCCTACGGCGCCCCCAACAAGCAGGACACCAGCGGTGCCCACGGCGAACCGCTCGGCGAGGATGAAGTCCGGCTCGCCAAGCGCCACTACGGCTGGCCGGAGGACGCGAAGTTCCTCGTCCCCGATGAGGTTTATGAGCACTTCCGGGAGGGCATGGGCCGTCGCGGCCAGGAACTGCGCGACGCCTGGTTCGACCGGGTCAAGGACTATCGCGCGACGTACCCGGAGCTGGCCGACCAGTTCTACCGGCTGCACCACCGCCAACTGCCGGAGGGCTGGGACCGCGACCTGCCGACATTCCCCACCGACGCCAAGGGGATGGCGACCCGGGACGCCTCCGGGAAAGTCCTCAACGCCATTGCCAGGAACGTCCCGTGGCTGATCGGCGGCTCCGCCGACCTCGGCCCGTCGTGCAAGACCCGACTCACCTTCGACGGGGCGGGCGACTTCTCCGCGGACACCCCCGGCGGTCGGAACCTCCATTTCGGCATCCGTGAGCACGCGATGGGTGCGGTGCTCAATGGCATGGCCCTGGTGAAGGTGCGAGCGTTCGGATCCACCTTCCTCATCTTCAGCGACTACGCCAAGCCGGCGATTCGGCTCAGCGCGCTGATGGAGCTACCGGTCATCTACGTCTTCACGCACGACTCCATCGGAGTCGGCGAGGATGGGCCGACACACCAGCCGGTCGAGCAGCTGGCGGCGCTCCGCGGCACCCCCGGACTGATCGTGCTACGACCCGCGGACGCCGCCGAGACGGTCGAGGCCTGGCGGGTCGCGATGCAGCAGCACCACGTACCGACTGCCCTCATCCTCACCCGGCAGGCGGTCCCGATCATCGACCGCACGAAGTATGCCCCGGCCTCGGGCGTCAGTCGCGGGGCGTATGTCCTGGCCGACGCCGACGGGGGTACGCCCGACGTGATCCTGCTGGCGGCCGGCAGCGAGGTGGCACTCTGCCTGGAGGCGTTCGAGACACTCCGGGCCGAGGGGCTCAAGGTGCGGGTGGTCAGCATGCCGTCGTGGGAGTTGTTCGATGAGCAACCCCAGGAGTACCGCGACAGCGTCCTGCCACCCGCGGTCCGCGCCCGGGTGTCGGTCGAGCAGGCTGCAACGTTTGGCTGGTCGAAGTACGTCGGCGATACCGGGCAGAGCATTGGCATGCGGTCGTTCGGCGCGTCGGCCCCGCTGAAGCAGTTGGTGCGGAAGTTCGGCTTCACCGTCGAGAACGTGGTCGAAGCGGCCCGCGAGCAGATCCGCCTGGCGCGACAGAGGGCGGACCGGTGACGAACGCGGTTCCTGACGGAGGACATCTCATGACCTTGCTCGACTCCCTGAAGCGTTACACCACGGTCGTCGCCGACACGGGCGACATCGAGGCGATCACCGAACACCGACCCCAGGACGCGACCACCAACCCCTCGTTGCTCTACCAGGCGGTTCAGAAGCCGGAGTACCAGCACCTGCTGGAAGACGCTGTCCAGCACGCCCTGAAGACCCCCGGCGACCGCGCCGCCCGTGCCGACGCGGGCATGGACAAACTGCTCGTCAACTTCGCCTGCGAGATCCTCAAGATCGTCCCCGGCCGGGTGTCCACCGAGGTGGACGCCCGGCTCAGCTTCGACACCGCGGGGACCGTGGCCAAGGCTCGCCGGCTGATCGAGCTATATGCGAAGGCCGGGATCGACCGCGAGCGCATCCTCATCAAGATCGCGAGTACCTGGGAGGGATTCCGGGCGGCCGAGCAACTCGAGCACGAGGGGACACACTGCAACCTGACGCTCCTGTTCAGCTTCGCCCAAGCGGTCGCGTGCGCCGAGGCCGGGGTGACGCTGATCTCGCCGTTCGTCGGCCGCATCACCGACTGGCACAAGAAGGAACTCGGGACCGACATCCCCGCCGACGAGGACCCGGGCGTCGCCTCCGTGACCCGCATTTACAACTACTTCAAAAAGTTCGGCTACAAGACGCAGGTGATGGGGGCGAGCTTCCGGACAGTGGACCAGATCGTGTGGCTGGCCGGGTGCGACCTGCTGACCATCTCCCCGAACCTGCTCGAACAAATGGAGAAGACCCAGGGCGAGGTTGCGCTTCGGCTGAGCGTCGAAGCGGCCAAGACCTCGGACGCTACGAAGATCCATCTCGACGAGACGACCTTCCGCTGGATGCACAACGAGGACGCGATGGCCGTCGAGAAGCTGAGCGAGGGGATTCGCAAGTTCTACGCCGACGCCCGAAAGCTCGAAGAGTTCGCCCGCAGCAAGGTGGCCCAGCGGATGGCGGGTTGAGTGATCGACCCCGGGGACGAGTAACGCACTCACTACACGAGGATCATGCCGTGACGCGATTAGCCGACCCCAAGCCCGCCGATGTCACTCAACCGAGCGCCGACGGGGCGCAGCTGAGCGCCTTCGGGAAGGCGCGGGCCACGGTCCCGGGCGCGCCGCTCGGCGCCGACGAACTCCGGAAGCTGCACGCCTACTGGCGGGCCTGCAACTACCTCGCCCTCGGCATGACGTACCTGAAGGCCAACCCGCTCTTGAAGGAGCCGCTCAAGCCGGAGCACGTCAAGGACCGGCTGCTCGGCCACTGGGGCGCCAGCCCGGGGCTGGCCTTCTGCTACGTCCACTTGAACCGGGCGATCAAGGCCCACGACCTGGACGTGGTGTACATGGCCGGCCCGGGGCACGGCGCGCCGGGGGTGCTCGGGCCGTGTTACCTGGAGGGGTCGTACTCCGAGATCTACCCGGATTGCAGCGAGGACGAGGAGGGGATGCTGCGGTTCTTCAAGCAGTTCTCCTTCCCCGGCGGGATCGGCAGCCACTGCACCCCGGAGACGCCCGGTTCGATCCACGAGGGCGGCGAACTGGGGTACGTCCTGTCTCATGCCTGTGGCGCCGCGTTCGACAACCCGGGCCTGATCGTCGCGGCGGTGGTCGGCGACGGCGAGTCCGAGACCGGCCCGCTGGCGACGAGCTGGCACGTCAACAAGTTCCTCAGCCCGACCCGCGACGGCGCCGTGCTGCCGATCCTGCACCTCAACGGGTACAAGATCAACAACCCGACCATCTGGGCCCGCGTCCCGCATGACGAGATCGAGGCATTCTTCCGCGGCACCGGCTGGACCCCGTACTTCGTCGAGGGGTCCGACCCGGAGACGATGCACCAGGCGATGGCCGCCACGATCGACCGGTGCGTCGCCGACATCCGCGCGGCACAGAAACAGGCCTGGGACAACGGCACCCCGTTCCGCCCGCGGTGGCCGATGATCGTGCTGCGGACGCCCAAGGGCTGGACCAGCCCGGCCGAGGTCGGCGGGCACAAACTGGAGGGAAGCTGGCGCGCCCACCAGGTGCCGATGGCCGACGTGAAGAAGGACCCGGCCCGGCTCAAGCTGCTCGAGGAGTGGATGCGGGGCTACCGGCCGCAGGAGTTGTTCGACGCCGAGGGGCGGTTCCAGCCGGAGCTGAAGGCGCTGGCCCCGGAGGGCGCGCGGCGGATCGGGTCGAACCCGCACGCCAACGGCGGGCACCTCAAGAAGGCCCTCCGCATGCCGGACTTCCGCACCTACGGGATCAAGGTCGAGAAGCCCGGGACGGCCGAGGCCGAGAACTGCCGGCCGCTCGGGGTGTTCCTGCGCGACGTGATGAAGGCGAACATGCAGAACTTCCGGGTGTTCGGCCCGGACGAGAACACCTCCAACAAGCTCAACGCCATCTACGAGGTGTCGAAGAAGCTCTGGCTCGGGGAGTACTTCCCGGAGGACGCCGACGGGACCGAACTGGCCCCGGACGGCCGCGTGATCGAGATGCTGAGCGAACACACCCTGGAGGGGATGCTGGAGGGCTACCTGCTGACCGGCCGGCACGGGTTCTTCAGCACCTACGAGGCGTTCGCCCACGTCATCGACTCGATGTTCAACCAGCACGCCAAGTGGCTGACCATCTGCAACCACCTGCCGTGGCGGGCAAAGATCGCCTCGCTGAACCTGCTCATCACCTCGACCGTCTGGCGGCAGGACCACAACGGGTTCACCCACCAGGACCCGGGGTTCCTCGACGTGGTGGTGAACAAGAGCGCGGCCGTCACCCGCATCTACCTGCCGCCGGACGTGAACTCACTCCTCTCCGTCGCCGACCACTGCCTGCGGAGCGAGGGGTACGTCAACGTGATCGTCTCCGACAAGCAGAACCATCTCCAGTACCTGAGCATGGACGACGCGATCCTCCACTGCACCAAGGGGATCGGCATCTGGGCGAAGGCGAGTACCGACCAGGGACACGAGCCGGACGTGGTGCTGGCGTCCGCCGGCGACATCCCGACCAAGGAGGCGCTCGCCGCGACGGACCTGCTGCGGCAGGAGTTCCCGGACCTGAAGATCCGATTCGTGAACGTCGTGGACCTGTTCAAGCTGCAGCCGGACACCGAGCACCCGCACGGCCTCTCCGACAAAGACTTCGACAGCCTGTTCACCGTGGACCGGCCGATCATCTTCGCGTTCCACGGCTACCCGTGGCTGATCCACCGGCTGGCGTACCGGCGGACCAACCACCGCAACCTGCACGTCCGCGGGTACAAGGAGAAGGGGAACATCAACACCCCGCTGGAACTCGCCATCCAGAACCAGATTGACCGGTTCACCCTGGCGATGGACGTGATCAACCGCGTGCCGCGACTGCATGTGGCCGGGGCGCACGCCAAGGAGAAGTTCCGCAACCTCCAGATCGAGTGCCAGAACTACGCCTACGAGCACGGGGTTGACAAGCCCGAGGCCGCGAACTGGAAGTGGCCGTACTGAAGTCACGCCGAGGACTGACGACAGCGCCCGGCGGGTGCCTGACGAGTCACGAACTCGATCGAGGGTCCAGCGATGAGCAAGACCAAGCCCCCAGTCCCCGCGGCCTCCCCCACGTCCGATGGCGTGGCGAAGCTCCTCCAGCACTACGGGTGCGGGCCGGTCAAGTTCACCGGCACGGACGACGCCCTGTACGAGCGGCGGCTGGTGTTCGACCAGGTCATCGACCCGAAGGCGGCCGGGCCGCGGGAGCAGTTCGAGGCCCTCTCGTCGGCGCTGCGGGATGTACTCGCCCAGCGGTGGGTGGGGACCAACCAGCACCACGACCGCGCGAACCCGAAACAGGTCTACTACCTGTCGATGGAGTTCCTGATCGGCCGGTCGCTGGCGAACAACGTCGTGAACCTTCTGCTCTCGCCGCTGGCCGAGTCGTTCGAGAAGGCGAAGGGGTTGAGACTGGCCGAGGTGCTGGAGCAGGAGCCCGACGCCGGGCTGGGCAACGGCGGGCTGGGCCGGCTGGCCGCCTGCTTCATCGACTCGCTGGCGACCCTTCAGATCCCGGCGATCGGGTACGGGCTGCGGTACGATTACGGCATCTTCCGGCAGGAACTCCGCGACGGCTACCAGGTCGAGCAACCGGACCCCTGGCTGACCCGGCCCGATCCCTGGGAGGTCGCCCGGCCGACCGAACAGGTGACGGTCCCGCTCGCGTCGTCGTTCGAGGTCCACGGCGGGCAGATCACCGTCCAGCGGGGGCGTCCGATGCACCTGCTCGGGGTGCCGTTCGACCGCCCCGTCGTCGGCTACGGCGGCCACACGATCAACACCCTTCGGCTCTGGCAGGCGGCAACGCCGGATGTCTTCGACTTCGGCGAGTTCAGCGGCGGCGACTTCTTCGGGGCGGTCTCCGACCGGGTGTTGGCCGAGTCGGTCACGCGCGTCCTGTACCCGGACGACTCGACACCACGCGGCCGGTCGCTGCGATTCCTCCAGGAGTACTTCCTGGTCCGCTGCTCGCTGGCCGACATCGTAGCCCGGTTCCGCCGCCGCGGCAACGACTGGCCCGCGCTGCCGGACAAGGTCGCGGTCCAGTTGAACGACACGCACCCGGCGATGGCCGTCCCCGAGTTGATGCACATCCTGCTCGACGAGGCGAAGCTCGGCTGGGAACAAGCCTGGGATCTGACGGTCCGAACGCTCGCCTACACCAACCACACCCTGCTGCCCGAGGCGCTGGAGAAGTGGCCGGTCGGGCTGTTCGAGGCGCTGCTGCCGCGGCACCTGGAGATCGTCTATGAGATCAACCGCCGGTTCCTGGACGACGTGCGGGCGAAGCACCCCGGCGACGACGCCCGGCTCGCCCGGGTGAGCCTGATCGAGGAGGGGGACACCCGCAAGGTGCGGATGGCGAACCTGGCGATCGTCGGCACCCACAGCACCAACGGGGTGGCGGCCATCCACTCCGACCTGCTTCGAGCCAAGACGGTTCCCGACTTCGCCGAGCTGTTCCCCGGCCGGTTCAACAACAAGACCAACGGCGTGACGCCGCGGCGGTGGCTGCTGCTGGCCAACCCGGACCTGGCGAAGCTCCTCACTGCCGCGGTCGGCGACGAGTGGGCTACCGACCTGTCTGTCCTCCGCAAGGCCGATCCGCTGGCCGCGGACGCCGGGTTCCGGGAGAAGTTCCTGGCGGCCAAGCGGGGCGCGAAGGCGCGGTTCGTGGACTGGATCAAGACCACGGCGGGAATCGCCCTCGACCCGGACACTCTGTTCGACGTGCAGATCAAGCGGATCCACGAGTACAAGCGACAGTTGCTGAACGCGATCCAGGTCGTGGTCTGGTACAACCGGCTGCGGGCGAACCCGAAGCTCGACGTCCCGCCGCGGACGGTCCTGGTCGCGGGAAAGGCGGCGCCCGCGTACCACCTCGCGAAGGTCATCATCAAGCTGTTCACCAGCATCGCCCGGGTGGTGAACACCGACCCGGCCTGCCGCGGCAAGCTCCGGGTCGAGTTCCTGCCGAACTACTCCTGCACGCTGGCCGAGCACCTGATCCCGGCGGCCGACGTCTCCGAGCAGATCTCGACCGCCGGGTACGAGGCCAGCGGCACCAGCAACATGAAGTTCATGATGAACGGGGCGCTGACGGTCGGCACCCGGGACGGGGCGAATATCGAGATCGCCGAGGAGGCCGGCGAGGAGAACTGCTTCATGTTCGGGCTGACCGCCGACCAGGTGCTGGGCGGCCACGACTGGTACAACCCGACGTGGCACTACGAGAACGAGCCGGAGACCCGGGCCGCCCTGGACCTGATCTTCGGCAACCACTTCAGCCCGGACGAGCCGGGCATCTTCGAGCCGATCCGCGAGACACTGCTGACCCGCGGCGACTACTACATGCACCTCGCCGACCTGAGCGGGTACGTGCAGACCCAGGAGAAGGTGGCGGCCCTGTACCGCGACCCGCCAGCGTGGGCACGGAAGGCCGTTCACAACGTCGCCCGGTCCGGGAAGTTCTCCAGCGACCGCACGATCGCGGAGTACGCGGCGGACGTCTGGGGCGCGGAGCCAAGCCCGGTGGGGTGACGCCGTGACCTGGGAGCAACGATACCGGCTGCGGCACGCCGCCCGCACCTCCCTGGTGCTGTGGGCAGGGCTGGCACTGGTTGCGGCACTGGTCTGTGCCCCGGCGGTCCGGTGGCTCGACCGGGAGACCGGGTGGGTAGTGTTCGGGTTCAGCCCGGACGGGGCCAGGGCCGTCCTGGGGGCGCTTGTGGGGTCGATGCTCACGTTCATCGTCTTTGTGCTGTCGGCGACGCTCATCGTGGTGCAACTGGCCAGCGGGCAGTTGACCCCGCGGGTCATCGCGATGGTGTTCACAATGCCGGGAGTGAAGACCACTCTCGGGCTGTTCACGTTCACCTACGCCTACACCCTGTCCGCCCTCGCGCGGGTCGAAGGCCAGGTTCCGGACCTGCACGTCGGCGTGGCCGTCCTGTTGAACCTGGCGTGCGTCGTGGTGTTCCTCCAGTTCGTCCAGCGGCTCTCCAGCGGGTTGCGGCCGATCACGATGTTGCGCCGCGTGGCGGACCGCGGGCGGGAGGTGATCGGGCAGGTCTACCCGTCGGCTTACGACCCGAAGCGGCCCGAGACGGCGACCCGCGAGGCGCTGCCAGCCGCCTCCTCGGAGGTTGTCGCCCTCGCGGGGCGGTCGGGGGTGGTCATGGCGTTCAGCGCGGCGGAACTGGTCCGCCTCGCCCGGGGTGCGGACGCGGTCGTCGTGTTGGTCCCGCAGGTCGGGGATTCCGTTGCGGCCGGCGCCCCTCTGTTTCGGGTCTACGGTGGGACGCGGCCGGTCTCCGCGGACGCGCTCGGCGGGTGCGTCGCGGTCGGGGCCGAGCGGACCCTGGACCAGGACCCGCGGTTCGCGCTCCGCATCCTGGTGGACATTGCCAACCGGGCCCTCTCGCCGGCGGTGAACGACCCCACCACGGCGGTGCTCGCCCTGGACCAGATCACCGGCCTGCTCCTCTGCCTCGGGCGGCGGCACCTCGACGAGGGCCAGGCGCTGGACCGTGACGGGAAGATCCGGGTCGTCTACGGCACCCCGGACTGGCCCGACTACGTGATGCTGGCGGTGAGCGAGATCCGCCAGTTCGGGGGGGGAAGCCTCCAGGTGAACCGCCGGCTGAGGGCGATGCTGGAGAACCTGATCGAGGCGCTGCCCGAGGCCCGCCGGCCGCCGCTTGAGGAGGAACTGGTCTTGCTTGGCAGCGCCGCCGAGCGGTGGTTTCGGGACGAGGCGGACCGCAAGCGCGCCGGAGTGGGAGATTACCAGGGGGTCGGTGGGTCGGACTCGTGACAGCGCGGGGCGGCCGCGGCGTTCACCGGTGAGGGGCAGTCGTGGGCGAGTTCCTTGAAGTCGTCGCGAAGGTCGCGGTCCTGGTCTTCGTCGTGGCATGCATGGCCGCAGCCGGGCTTGGTCTGGGCGTGCGGGACGTCATCGCCCCCCTCCGCCGCGCCCGGCTGGTGGCGCTCGCGGTGGTCGCGAACTTCGTCGTCGCCCCGGCGCTGGCGTACGCACTGATCGCGGTCATCCCTCTGGAGCGGCCGTACGCGATCGGCCTACTCCTGCTCGGTGGGGCGGCGGGCGCGCCGTTCCTGCCCAAGCTGGCCGAACTCGCGAAGGGCGACCTCGCCTTCTCGGTCGGCCTGATGCTGCTGCTCACCGTGGGGAGCGTGGCCTTCATGCCGGTTGTCCTTCCTCTGCTGATTCCCGGGCTGTCGGCCGACCCGTGGCCGATCCTGCGGCCGCTCCTGGTGACGATGCTGCTCCCGCTCGCGGCGGGGATGGCGGTCCGGCGGCGATCCGAGCGGTGGGCGTCGCGGCTGCGGCCCGTGATCGGGGTCGTCTCGAACGTCAGCATGGTCCTGGCCGTCGTCCTGCTCGTCGGGCTGAACTTCGGGGCCATGATCGGCACCTTCGGCAGCGGCGCGGTCGCGGTGGCCGTGCTGTTCGTCGCGGTCTCCCTTGCCGTCGGGTACGCGCTTGGCGGACCGGCCCCCGGCACCCGGTCCGTACTCGGGCTGGGGACCGGGCAGCGGAACGTCGCAGCCGCGCTGGTCATCGCGACGCAGAACTTCCCCGACGACCCCGGCGTGGTGGTCATGATCCTGGTCTCGACCCTCGCCGGGCTAGTCGTCCTGCTGGTCGCTGCCCGCCGTTTCGCCCGGCAATCGTCCGCCGCCTTGGCTGCTCGACCGTCTCGACTCGCGACGAACGAGCCGGCGTTTCCATAGAGACCGACAACGAAAGGCGCCCAATGATCCGCAAGGACATCATCGACCTGTTCCGCGTACCTGTGGGCAAGAAGGTCCGGCTCAAGGACTACAACCCGGGCTGGAAGCAGTCCGAGGAGTTCGAGGACCTCGGCAAGGATGCTCTGAAGGAGCGGGCGAGGCAGATCCTCGACCAGAACCTGGCACAGCTCGCGGAGGCCCAGAACCTGCTTTACGCGGACGACCGTTACTCCGTGCTGATTGTCCTCCAGGCGATGGACGCGGCCGGCAAGGACGGGACGATCAAGCACGTCATGAGCGGGGTCAACCCGCAGGGCTGCCAGGTCTTCAGCTTCAAGAAGCCGTCGGCAGAGGAACTCGACCACAACTTCCTGTGGCGGTACTCGCGGTGCCTGCCGGAGCGCGGCCGGATCGGCATCTTCAACCGGTCGTACTACGAGGACGTGCTGGTAGTGAAGGTCCACCCCGAACTCCTCGGCCGGCAAGCCCCGCGCAGGAAGGGGAAGCCGGGGGGAAAGTTCTGGGCGAGGCGCTACCAGGACATCAACGCGTTCGAGCGGCACCTCGTCCGCAACGGGACAGCCATCATCAAGTTCTTCCTGAACGTCTCGAAGGACGAGCAGAAGAGGCGCTTCCTGGAGCGACTGGACCGGCCGGAGAAGAACTGGAAGTTCTCGGCCGCCGACCTGGCCGAGCGGGCCTACTGGGGCGACTACCAGGACGCCTACGAGAAGGCCCTGCGGGCGACGAGCACCAGGTGGGCCCCGTGGTACGTGATCCCCGCCGACCACAAGTGGGTCGCGCGGGCGATCGTCGCGGACATCGTGACGACCGCCATCCGCGACCTCGACCTCAAGTACCCGGAAGTCACCGCCGAGCAGCGGAAGTTGCTGGAAGAAGCCCGGATAAAGCTCTCCCAGGAGTGACCGGAACCTGTCGGCAATAACCAGACACGAGTAGCAGTCGCGACCGGCCTCGAGTGTGGAAGCTGGCCGCCAGTGATCCCCAGTCAAGGAGAGTCTCATGACCTTGCGCCGCCCACACGTGCTCACCGCCGCCCGGTTGGAGGAGCGCGTCACCCCGTCGATCAGCATTCTGTTCGACTTCCGGTTCGACGATACCGGCTTCTTCACCAACAACCCGGAGCGGATCACCACCATCCGGGCGGCGGCGAAAGACGTCGGGGATCGGTTCACCGATGAACTCGCCACGATCCCGTTCCCGTCCGCGGCCGGGGATAGCTGGAAGGCCAAGTTCGACCGGCCCAGCGGGGTCGGACAGCCGGAGGAGGTCATCAACCTGCTCGTCCCGGCGAACACCATCGTCGTGTTCGTCGGGGCCCGGGAACTGTTCGACGATCCGATCCAGACGTCAAGCAGTCGGGAGTATTTCGGCAGTACCGATTGGGGCGATCTGGTCCTCGGCCGGGGGCAGGCGGACAGCTACGGCCCGGCGGCCACCGACTTCAGCCCGTGGGGCGGCTCGATCTCGTACGACCTGATCCGCGACTGGCACTTCGGCATCGACCCGCCGGGTAACCCGGACGAGTTCGACCTGTACATGGCGACGCAGAAGGCGCTGTTCCACATCCTCGGGTTCGGCGCGAGTGAGGCGTGGAACGTCCACGGCGGGACCGGGCAGTTCTACGGCCCGAACGCGGTCGCGGTCTACGGGACTCAGATCCCGCTCAGCTCCGGGAACTTCGAGTGGGTCGAGGATACGCTCTCCCAGGGCCAGCGGACCCTGATGGACGAGGACCTGGAAGACGGGGAGCGCATCCTGCCGACTTCCCTGGACCTGGCGGCGATGGAGGACATCGGGTG
>DATLIF010000170.1:0-7266 GCA_035539575.1 Fimbriiglobus sp.
GCAGTCGGACGGCCCCGGGGTCGGCGCCTCCATCACCGGCGAGCAGCACCCACCCTGCCCCTCCACCTGCGAGTAGGCGTTCAGGTCCTTCCTCGTATCCACAACCTGCACAGCAGCGAAGCCGGCGGCCCGAAGGCCCGCGACGTACTCGGGTATCGAAATCGCCCCCGCGATGCAGCCGACGTAGGCGAGCAGGTCCGTCCCCACTTCCGGTGGGAGATCCTTCTTCAGGGCGATGTCCGAGACCGCGACCCGGCCGCCGGGCTTGAGCACCCGGAAGATCTCCCGGAACACCGAGATCTTGTCCGGGGCCAGGTTGATGACGCAGTTACTGATGATGCAATCGACAGAGGCGTCCGGAAGCGGCAAATCGTCGATGGTCGCGAGGTGGAACTCGACGTTCTCGAACCCTTGCTTGCGGGCGTTCGCCCTGGCCCGCTCGACCGTCTCGGGCGTCATGTCGATGCCGACGGCCTTCCCCGACGGGCCGACCTTCTTCGCGGCGAGGAAGACGTCTAGCCCCCCACCGTTCCCGAGGTCCACCACCACCTCGCCGGGGCGGATGTTGGCGGTCGCCGTCGGGTTGCCGCAGGAGAGGCCCATGTTGGCCTCGGCCGGGATATTAGCCAACTCCTCGGCCGAGTAGCCGAATGCTGCGGCCACCGCCCGGACACCCGCGTTCTCGGTGGAGAGATCGCTCACCGCTACGGCCGCGTACTTCTCGCGGACCACTTCTTCGATCGGCCTGGACATGTCATCCTCCCCTGCTGGACGGGGTGCAACCCTCTTCCTCCATGAGGCAGAGGGCCAGGTCGAGGAGCGGCGGGACGCACCCGTTGACGATCCGGTAGTACACGTTGTTCCCGTCCCGCCGGGAAGCGAGCATCCCCGTATCCGACAACCGCACGAGCTGGTTGGAGACGGCCTGCGGTTTCATGCCCAGGGTCTTCGCCATGTCCGTCACCGTCGCTTCCGCGCTCCGCACCAGGTGATGCAGGAGGCGGACGCGGGTGTCGTTGGCGAGCACCTTGAACAGGGCCATCACCTTGACCGACTCGACGAACGTCAAAAGCGGTCGTTCCTTCAACGCGAGCCGGCGACACGAACCACCGTCCGCCGAATCGCACCCGGCTTGGGCCGGTACAGGGGGCTTTCGCGTCATGGTGTACCCTCGCTTCTAGACAACTATTACACGAAATCGTGTATCCGTGTCAAGAGTACCACGGGTGTGGGTTCTAGTGCAGGCTCCAGGCGCGTTCCTGGCGAACGGCCGGCGTAGCCGGCTCACGCCGGCCGTTCGCCAGGTTACTGGCTTGACCTGGTGCGAACCGCGACGGGATCCGTTATCCTTCGGGCCATCGCCTTCGGACAACTCCGAGGAAGCAGGATCATGCGTTCGATGACGTGGGCTGTACTGTGCTGTGTCCTCCTGTTCGGCAACGCCTCCACTGCGCGGGCCGACCACTATGAGGTATTCCTGGTCGCCGGTCAGTCGAACTGTGACGGCCGGGGACGGGCGGCCGACCTGACCGGGCCACTGGCGAAGTGGTCCAGGCCGCAGGAAGACGTTCTCATCGCCTACTCGTGCTCGAAGTTGCGCGGCCCGGCATTGGATAGCGCTGGGTTCAAGCCGTTGCAGCCCGGGTGGAGCGTTGCCCCCGGGAAGAAGCGTCCCACTACCCTGCCGAGCGGGACGTTCGGCCCGGAAGTTTCCTTCGGCCGGACAATCGCGGATCACTTGAAAGGGAAGATGGTCGCACTCATCAAGTTTGCGGAGGGCGGCACCACCCTGGCCAGGGACTGGAACCCGGAGGCAAAGCACCGACTCTACCAAACCTTCCTCGACTTCACGAAGAAGTCTCTGAAGGAGTTGACCGACCGGGGCCACACCTACACGGTTCGCGGGATGATCTGGCACCAGGGGGAGAGCGACGCCGGTCTGACCACGGCGGAGTATCAGAAACTCCTGACCGCGTTCATCGACCGCGTCCGGGCCGACCTGGACGCCCCGGTACTTCTATTTGGGATCGGTGAGGTATACGACAACGGCAAGCGGGACACGGTCCGGGCCGCACAGAGAGCGACGGCCGGGAAAGTGAAGGGTGTGTTCTTCGTGTCGGCAGACGGCCTGAAGACCAGCGACATGGGAACACACTTCGACGCCGCCAGCCAGATCGAGTTGGGCGAGCGATTCGCTGCCGGGATGGCGAAGGCAATGAGTGAACGGTGAACCCGCCCGGGGCGATCATCGGACCGATGCGTACCCGTATACCGCGGTGAAGCAGAGGAAAAGCCCGGTCAACACGTGATACCCCGCATGCAGCCACCACGCGGTCAGGTGCGGCTTCACGTCGAACACCGCCTGGAGCCCTAGTCGCGTCCCCCAGAATACGGCCCCGTAAGCGCACACGCCCCGCGCCAGCCGCGACCCGGCCGCCAGTTCGTCAGCGCACGCCAGGCTCAAGCCGCCGAGGGCCACGATTCCGAGCACCACGTACCCGCCGTATGTCCAGTACATCTGCCGGTGCAGCGTCGGCAGCGTCGCCAGGTCGCGACGCCAGTTGAGCCGGAAAGGCACCAGGGCCGACGCGACCAGCACGGACAACTGCCCGGCCCCGACCAGTCGGATCAGATCGGCGAGGGCAACGTCCATCTGAGCTTCCCCTGTCAGCCGGCCCCGATCGCGTCGAGGAGCGGCAGCACCACGTTGAACACGAACGGCGGGTGGAACAGCCCGTACACCGGGCCGACCACCACCACCGCGGCGAACGCGCGGCCGGTCCACCCCCTACCCAGGCCAAGCGTCCTCCCAGCGCGCGACCGCTCGGCCAGCAGCCCGATACCCTGGAGGATGAAGTACAGGGTCGGCCCTCCGTAGCCGCTTCCGGCGGGCACCGAGATGACCAGGTCATGCACGACACCGCTGAACAGGAACCCTGCCGCCAGCCCGGCATGGGGTCCGAGCCACCCGGCCAGCGGACTGAACAGGAACCGGTGGGCCAGGTCGCGAAACGCCGTATTCCACCGCCGCCCCCAGAACTCGGAAAGGCTTCCCGCAAGGATCGGCCAGTTCATCAGCGGTTTCGCATCCACCCCGGCCGCCCGCCAGGCGCAACTCAGCAAGTGGAACGAGCCGAAGTGCAAGAGGAACACCAGCCCGGCCATGCCGACCCACCCACGCAATAGTGGCTGGTGGGTCGGCATGAGCGGGACGACCCACCATAGGAGCGCAATGCCGAGGGCAAGCTTGCCGATGGCGAATGCCCACTCCCCGGCAGTCGGGCGACGGTCGCTCGGGAGCGGGTGGGGGTCGAGGAACGCCCGCGCGTCCAGCCCCGGCCAGGCGAGTAGATAGGCGAGGTGCCGCCAGGCCGACGTCTGAAGGTCACGGGTTCGCTGCCAGGTCAGCCACTTACACACGACATAGGTAGCCACGGCGAGCGCCCACATGACGGCCCACGGCGGCCAGATGGTCGGCGGCATGGCTCCTCCTCCTGAAAGCCAAACCGCGAACCGCTGCGCAGGACAACGGCCGCCTCGCGGGCATGTCTTCTCTGTGGAGGCACTGCTTCCCAGACGGACGGTGCGGGGGAGATGACAGCTGGCGCTCTACCGGCCGGCTGACACCGGCCGTTCGCCAGGTCAGATCACGCACCCGGAAATGCACCAGTAGGGGTACTCATCCAGCATGGACTCCCACCTGCACTCGTCGGGCCGAGTGATTCGCCTGCCAACCGGACGGGAGAGTCAGAGCCATGCGTTGTGAATGTGGTCACGGACATCGGGTATCGAGCGCGAAGAACGTCGTCAGCCGTGGACCCGGACAGTCGCGACGGTAGGTGAGCCCCAGGTAAAGCCCCGGGGCTACCTCCCGCAGTTCGTCGCGAACGTCCGGGAACAGTCGCGACATCCCGCAATAGTCCATGACCAGCGTCGGCCGCCCGTCCAGCCAGCTCTCACTGACAAAGATGTTCGCCCGCACCGCTTCCAGCCCGAACGGCCCGCGGTTAATCATCGTACCGTCGGGGCGAATCACTTTTCCCTTCCAGACGGTGCCGATCAACCGGGACTGGCGGACTGTCTTCGACGACCCGGGTGAAGGGATGGCACGACCCGGCGCGAACCCGGTCGGGACCGGCGACCACTCGGACCGGCGGTACAGGTCTTCCAGCTCGCAGCGGCTCATACGCACGAGGTCGTTCATCCCCCGGACACAGGCAGCAGAATCGTCCGAGGCAACCGCTTGACCGTACGAGAGGAGTAGCCCGACCAGTCCGGCCGTCAATCGTGTCGGCATCCCTGCCCTCCGCATCGACTCGTCGCGACTCTTCAATGATCGGCCATGTTCCGGCTCGGCTTCGGACTGTCCACCGACCGCCGGCCCGGTCGTGGGACTGATCCCGTTAGATCCCGCCTGATCGCTCGGACCGGCCGGCCGGCGCTTGACAACGCCGGCCAGTCGGGAAAAGCTCCATCCTGTCCGGCCCCTTCCCTGTACAGGGCGAAGTCGCGTGTTCTCCGAACGTACCCTGTCGGCTGGTCCGGTCCGCCTGAACATACTCGATGGGCCGAAGCACGGCCCGCCGCTGTGGCTGCTGCACGGGGTCGCCCGCCGTGGGCTGGACTTCGCGCCACTGCTGGCGGACCTGTCCGTGCGGTGGGCGGTCCGGGCACCGGACCAGCGCGGCCATGGCCGGTCCGAGCGGGCGCCGGGTCGATACCACGTTACCGACTACGTCGCGGATCTGATCGCCTTACTCCGCCGCGGACCCGAGCCGGCTGTTCTGGTCGGCCACTCGCTCGGAGCCCTGGTCGCGCTCGGTGCGGCGGCGACGGCCCCGCTCGCGGTCCGGGCCGTCGTGCTGCTGGACCCACCGTCCGGCCCGTTCCTGGCCCGCTCCGGGGAGACGATCTACCGCGACCTCTGGACCGGCATGCGGCGGCTGGCCGGCGGCGGACGCCCGCTCACTGCGACGGCCCGCGAACTCGCCGAGTTGACGCTACCCGGCGCATCGCCGGGCGAGACGGTCCGGCTCGGCGAGCTGCGTGACGCCGCTGCGGTCCGGCTCATGGCACGTTGCCTACACGACCTGGACCCGGACGTCCTCGGCCCACCACTGGATGGCACCTGGCTGAACGGGTTCGACCCGCTCGCACTGGCCGCGAAGGTCCGCTGCCCGGTGTTGCTGGTCGCGGCTGATACGAACTGCGGGGGGATGCTCCCCCCGACCGACGCCGACGCCCTCGCCGCGGCCCTGCCGGACTGCTGCCGGGTATCGTTACCCGGTGTTGGCCACTTGACCCACTGGCAGGCCCCCGAGGCCACACTCCGCGTACTCCACGCCTTCCTCGCTTCCCTCTGACCCCTCCGCGGAGGCGGCTCCCATGAAGATGGCCACCGGTTCGACCCTGATCGAAAACGGTCAACTGATCGACGGCAACGGCGGCCCGCCCATCCCGGACGCCGCGGTCCACGTCCGCAACGGCCGGATCACGTACGCCGGCCCGGCCCGCACGATGCCGGCCACCGAGGACCGCCCGACGGTGATCGACGCCGGCGGTGGGACCATCCTGCCCGGACTGGTCGAAGCTCACTACCACCCGACGTACTTCAACGTCGCCGCACTCGAGGACCTCGACATCAAGTACCCGGTCGAGTACGTCACCCTGCTCGCCGCCGCCAACGCGAAACTCGCTCTGGAGTGCGGCTACACTGCGGCTCGCAGCGGCGGCAGCCTGTTCAACATCGACGTCTGGCTCAAGAAGGCGATCGAGAATGACCTGATCCCCGGCCCGCGTCTGGCGGCCAGCGGCCGGGAGATTTGCGGCGTCGGCGGGCTGATGGACTGGAACCCAGACTATCGCAAGATCGGCATGGAGGGGCTGGTGCTGCTGGTCAACGGCCCCGAAGAGGCGCGGGCGGCGGTCCGCAAGCTGGTCAAGGACGGGGTCGAGTGGGTCAAGACCTACCCGACCGGCGACGCCGCCGCACCGGACACGAACGACCACCACACCCTGTGCATGACTTTCGACGAGATGCACGCGGTGGTCGCCACCGCCCACAATCACAAGATGAAAGTCACCGGCCACTGCCGGGCGACCGAGGGCATCCACAACGCACTCCGCGCTGGGTACGACACCCTGGAGCACGGCACGTTTCTCGACGACGAGGGGCTGGAGATGCTCCTGGCCCGGGACGTACCGGTGGTGCCGGCGTTGCAGTTCGAGCATGCCAGCGTCGTGAAAGGTCCAGAGTTCAAGCTCCCCCCGAAGGTGATCGACGGGCACCGGGAAACGCTCGAAGCCGGGGCCGAGAGCGCCCGCCGCATCCTCAAGGCCGGTGGCCGGCTCGGAATGGGCGGCGACTACGGGTTCGCCTGGAACCCGCACGGCGACTACGCGAAGGAACTGACGTTCTTCGTCCGGTACGTTGGCTTGCCTCCGACGGAGGTGATCCGCTGCGCCACCCGGACCGGGGCCGAGATCATGGGCCGCGGCGACGAGTTCGGCACGGTCGAGCCCGGCAAGATGGCCGACGTGCTGGTCGTGGACGGCGACGTGGCCGCGGACATCTCGGTGCTGGAGGACCGCGGCCGATTCATTGCGGTGATGCAGGGCGGTATCGTGAAGGCCGGGCGGCTGGCGAGTCCCGACGCACCGGTGCCGGGGGTGAGCGGATGAATGTCGTCCGCGGCGTTGCCGAGTTGGACCGCCTGCTCCGCGAACAGACCTCCGACGTGCGGGCCCTCGACTCGCCCGGCTTCCGCCGGTGGGTCGAGGCCCACCTGGCCCGCTGGCAATGCGACCCCGTCTTCGCCCAGCGGGTCCGGGTCCGGGACCTACGGCGGGCGCACCCGCGGGTCGGCGAGCTGGAGGCCGAGGCTCGCCGCGCGGCCGAGGCGTACGCCGCCACTCCGGAGTCGCGCCGACTGGCCGAGTTGCACCTGGAGCTGTCCGGGGCGGCCAGGGCGATCGCCGGGCTAACCGCGGCCCTCGAGCGCGCGGACGCCGACGAGCGGGCCGCCCTGCAAGACAAGCTCGAAGACTTCCGCGCCAGGCACATACAGGCGTCAGCCGCGAAGGACATGCTGGAGATGTCCAGTCCCCAGCGGCAAGCCCTCCTTCGCATCGGATCGGAACTCAATCGGCTCCGCTCGTCAACCGGGCTGGCCACCGAGAAGGACCAACTCGACGCCCTTCTCGCCGAGCGGGGCCGCCGCTCCGGCCGCGCCGGCGGGGCCTTCGAGCGGCTTGCCCAGACCGCCA
>DATLIF010000171.1:0-3134 GCA_035539575.1 Fimbriiglobus sp.
ATCCGGTACGGGATGACTCTCCCGGAGGAACAATCGATCCAGGCCGCCCATCCTGCCGCGCCGACCGTTCCGGTGCCGCCGCGCGCCCCGACGGTCCCGGTCTCGGCCCCGGCCCCGAAGACGGTTCAACCGCCGCCGTACCCGCTGCCGAAAGTGAACTGAGTTCGCCCACGCGCTGTACCGCGGCAGGTGCCCCATGTCGGACACAACCCCGGACTCTCCGGAGTCCCCTCTCGTCGGTGACCAGCCGAACTATGAACTCCTTCACCTGACCGGCTGGTCGGTGGGGACCGTGGTCGGTCGGTACTGCGTCGCCTGGCGCGGCGCGGACGAGGTGGTGCTCACCTGGAACGGCGGCGAGTGGCGCCAGGTCGCTGGCCGTGGGGCACTGCGCCGGGCGGCGTAACGCGACTACACTGCCTGCATGGCCGACCGGTTTTACACCCCGCACCCGCTGGCCGCGGGCGAGTTCGTGCTCGACGGCCCGGAGGCGCACCACCTCGCCGCCGTCCGGCGGTTCGGCCCCGGCGACCGCGTCACCCTTTTCAACGGCGACGGCCGCGAGTACCCCGCCGAGGTCGTTTCGGTCGGCAAGCGGACGGTCGCGCTGGCCGTGTCGTCGGCCGTCGAGGCGGACCAGGAACTCGGCTTCGAGTTGGTGGTGGCATCGGCACTGCCGAAGGGTGACCGGGCGGATTACCTCGTCGAGAAGCTGACCGAACTGGGCACAACGCGGTTCGTGCCGCTAGTGACAGCGCGGTCCGTGGTGATCCCGAAGGAGTCGGCCGTCGAGAAGTTCCGCCGGGCGGTGATCGAGGCGAGCAAGCAGTGCGGGCGGAACGTGCTGATGGCGGTGGACTCACCGGCGAAGTGGGGCGAGTTCGTGCGGTCGGAATGGCTTCCAGCCGTGCGACTCGTCCTTCACACCGAGGGTGGGTCGTCGGTCGGAGACGTCCGGGGTGGTGTCGTGTTCGCGATCGGGCCGGAGGGTGGGTTTTCCGCTGACGAGATGGCGGAATCCGTCTCGGTGGGCTGGCGAGCGGTGACTCTCAGCCCGCGGGTACTGCGGGTGGAGACGGCCGCTGTCGCGGTCACGGCGTGGGCCGCGCTTACTCCTCCTGCTGCACCACTTTCTGGAGTGCTTCCTTGAACAGCTTCGCCGAGCTGAACCGCTCGGCGCGGTCCTTGGCGATCATCTTCATCAGCACCTTCGCCAGCCCCTCGTCGATCCCCTTCTTCACGTCGCGGACGTCTCGCGGCGGGGTGTTGAGTCGGCGGCGAAGCGTCTCCTCCGAGGACGGTGTCCGCTCCCACGGCAGCACGCCGGTGAACACCTCGTACGCCGTCACCCCCAGCGCGAACAGGTCCACCCGGTGGTCGGTGGCCATCCGCTTGATGACTTCCGGGGCCAGGTAGTCCACGGTGCCGGTCCGGTTGCCCGGTTGCGTGAACTGCGGCGTCCACGGGATCGTCAGCCCGAAGTCGATCAGCTTGACCACACCAGGACCGTCCTCCTCCTTGGCGATCATCACGTTTCGCGGGCAGATGTCCCGGTGCAGGAACTTCTGGTCGTGCAGGTAGTCGATGGCGTCGCAGAGATGGCCGAGGAAGTGGGCGCGGTTCTCCTCCAGTTGCGCGCTGCGGGTCTCGACGAGGTAGTTCAGCCCCAGCCCGTCGATCCACTCCATGACCAGGTACGGTTCGCCCTTGGTCGTGATGCCGTGCTCGTAGGTCTTGACGCAGTGGAGGTGGTTGAGCTGGACGCAGATCTCGCCCTCGCTGGGCTTCTTCAGCCCCATTGCCTTGAAGCGCTCCTCGAACTTGCGGGTCTTCTCCGCGTCCAGGAGCTTCAGCGCGACGGTCCGGCCGATCTCCCGGTCGTAAGCCTGGAAGACCTTGGACATGCTCCCCTGGCCGGTCCGGCCGCGCATATCCCAGCGCTTCGAGGCGTCCACGACCTTGCGGCCGCGCTTGCCGGATCCGAATAGTTTGGCGAAGAAGCCCACTTTTTCCCCCAGCGACGAGCGACGAGCGATGAGCGACGAGACAAGAAAGAAAGGCAAGCGAGGAGCGAGGGGGACGGGCGAGTCGGTGCCGCTCCTCTCTTCCCTCGTTGCTCGTCGCTATCCGATCGAGCAATAGTCGATGATCCGGGCGACCTCGGTCCGCAGGTCGCGGCGGTGGACGATCCGGTCCACGAACCCGTGCTTGAGCAGGAACTCGCTGGTCTGGAACCCCTCGGGCAGTTCCAGCCGGATGGTGTTCTTGATGGTGCGGGCGCCGGCGAACCCGACCATTGCCCGCGGCTCGGCCAGGGTGATGTCCCCCTGGAACGCCCAGCTCGCGGCCACCCCTCCCATCGTCGGGTTCGTCAGAACCGAGACGTAGAGACCGCCTGCCTGATGATAGCGTGCCAGCGCCGCAGACACCTTGGCCATCTGCATCAGCGACAGGATGCCCTCCTGCATCCGGGCGCCGCCGCCGGACCCGCTGACGAAGACCAGCGGGAGCTTCACCTCGGTGGCTCGCTCGACGGCCCGGGTCAACTTCTCGCCGGCGACGGAGCCCATGCTGCCGGCCATGAATGCGAAGTCGGTGATGCCCAGGACGACGCCGCGGCCGCGGATGAACCCCTGGCCGGTGACGGCGGCGTCGGGCATGCCGGTCTTGCCCTGCTCCTCGACCAGCCGCTGGTGGTACGGAATACGGTCCACGAACCCGAGCGGGTCTACCGGCCGCAGGTCGGTGTCCCACTCCTCGAAGCTGGCCTCGTCGAGCAACTGGATGATGCGGTCGCGGGCAGACGTGTAGAAGTGGTGCTGGCAGCCCGGCTCCGGGCAGACGTTCAGCCGCAGCTCGACTTCCTTCTTGAAGATGGTGGTCCGGCACGACGGGCACCGGACCCACAGCCCTTCCGGGACGCCGCGCTTCAGACGCTCGGTCATGGGCATACCGGACACGGGGTTGACCCTCGGGGCCCCCGCCGGGGTGGGGCCGCCGGTCGGGCCGGGGTGCGGGGTAGCGATCATCTCATCCACGGAGGCCGATTCCGTCAAGGGGTCGTTCAGCCAGAGGGGTCGAAAGCAGAGGGGGAGACGAATCCGGGGTTTTTCTCCTCGTCTCCCCCTCTCCTC
>DATLIF010000172.1:0-4272 GCA_035539575.1 Fimbriiglobus sp.
GAAGCGACAGGTCGAACAGCTCATCCGGGTCGAGCGCGTCGAGGCGATGCCGGCGGATGCCTTCGGGCTGTGCGACCTGTCGAAGCGCACGACCGCCCCGAAGCCGACCGCGAAGAAGGTGAAGTTCATTACGCCGGCAGCGGTCAAGATCATCGAGGCGCTGGACAAGCTGGTCCACGAGCACCGCGAAACGTCGGTGCGGTACAAGAACTACTCCGGCGAGGAGACCGAGGAGCCACTGGGGGCGATCGGCTGGCAGTTCCCATCCCCGGATCACGACAAGGAGTCCGCCGAGGACGCCGCCCGGCTGCCGCTCCGCGAGGTGTGGGAGGCGTTCTGGGCCGACCGGCCGAAGGAGCTGCGCGACGCCGACGGATTCGAGCTGACCCGGGCGCTGGCTCTGGCCCACCTCAGCCGATGGGACTGGCAGCAGATCCAACAGGAAAAGTCGCCGGCGTTGCGGAAGCTCAAGGGAGTGGTCCTCGGGGACTTCAAGTACAAGGAGCGGAAATACGATCAGGTGATCACGGAGGTGGTGCGGTGGCTACACCGCCTGAACCCGCCGGCCGGCGAGGCCGACTTCCTGCTCGACGGGCTGGAAACGGTCTGCGCCCACCTGACCCCGGGCGACCTGCGCGAAGGGAAGAAGAAGGACCGCGCCTCCCCCGAGATCGCGGATTTCTGGCGCGGGACAGTCAACCGCGGCCAGTCGGACGGCTGGACGACGGGGCAGAAGCGGCGGTACTGGAATCTGATGAAGTGGTGGGACGAGCCGGGCGAGCGCGGCGAGATCGAGCGCGAACGGCCCGAACTGGAATTGACCCTCGATGCCCACGCCCAGGGCTGGGCGAGCGAGGCGGACGTGATGGACCTGATCCTCGGCCCGCGGCCGGGGCGGAGCTACTGGAACGACAAGGACGCCGACCCGCTCCTGACCGCCTCGTATGGCGAGTTGCAAGAGTTCACCGCCCGCAACGCCCCGGAGCAGTTCCGCGCGAAGCCTGAGTTGGCAACCCTGGCCGATCGGGTCCGGGCTCACCTTCTGGAACTGGAGCTGACCCGCGGCGAGGCGCCGACCCCTGCCACCGCCGCGGCCCGGCATCTCGGCGCGCTCTTCGGCACCGATACCCTTCTGCGTCTGCTCGCGGCACTGGGCGGCAAGCCTTTCAAGGCCGGCAGCTCGTACTCCTGGCGGCCGTCGCTCGACCGCGTCAGCATCCTGACCGACCTGGTCGAGCGGACACACCCCGGCCCGGCCGACACGCCGGCAACGTTCGCCGCCGCGGTCCGGTCCGCCATCGACGCGGGCAGCTTCCCCGAGGAGCGGTTGCTGGAACTGGCGTTCCTCGCTCCGCAGTGGCTGCCGTTCGTCGAGACGGCGCTCGGTTGGGCCGGCGTCGCCGAGGGCGTCTGGTGGTTCCTCGCCCATATGCCGCGCGGCCACGAGGGGGTGGTCGAGGACGACTCAGACGAAGCGCGCGAGCGGGACGAAACCGACGAGGACGCGGAGCAGGAGAAGCCGTCCGCCTGGGAGCGGCTGATCCGCCAGCGGACGCCGCTGACCCCGGCCGAGCGGTCCGAAGGCGCGGTGGACGTGCAGTGGTTCCATCGCACGTACGCGACGGTCGGGCCGGACCGCTGGGCGCAGCTCACTGCGGCCGCGAAGTACGGCGGGTCCGGCCGCGACCACAAGAAGCCGGCGCTCCTGGCCGACGTGCTGCTTGGGAAGGCGAAGAAGACCGAGATCGTCACTGCCATCACGAAGCGCCGGCTACGCGAGTCGGTCCGGCTCCTGGGGCTGATGCCGCTGGCGGCCGGGGATAAGCGCGAGGCCGACCTGCGCGAGCGGTACGAGGTGTTGCAGGAGTACGCCCGGTATGCCCGGTCGCTCGGTTCGATGTCCCGAGCGTCGGCGGTGCGGGCCGCCGAGATCGGCATCGCCAACCTGGCGCGCACGGCCGACTACCCGGACGCCGTGCGGTTCGAGTGGGAGATGGAAGCCCAGTCCGTCGCCGACCTGGCCGCCGGCCCGCAGTCGGTCACGGTGTCCGGCGTCACGATCACCCTGGCGCTGGACGACGGCAAGCCGGTGCTGACGGCGACCAAGGGCGGCAAGCCCTTGAAGGCGATCCCGCCTGCCGTCAAGAAGCACGAGACGGTGGCCGAGATGACCGCCCGCAAGCAGCACCTGACCCGGCAGGGGTCGCGGGTTCGCAAGTCGCTTGAGGCCATGATGTGCCGCGGCGACATGTTCACCGCGGAGGAGTTGCGGAAGCTGATGACGCACCCGCTGATCGCGCCGCTGCTGGGTCGGCTGGTGCTGGTCGGGGAGGGGGTGGCCGGCTACCCGACCGAGGTCGGCAAGGCGCTCGAAACCCACGCCGGCAAGCTGGAACCGGTCAAGAAGGGCGAGGCGCTCCGCATCGCGCACCCGGCAGACCTGTACGCCACCGGCGAGTGGGAGAAGTGGCAGCACGACTGTTTCGCCCGCGAGCGGGTGCAGCCGTTCAAGCAGGTCTTCCGCGAACTGTACCTCCTGACCGCCCAGGAGAAGGCGGACCGCACCGTCTCGAACCGGTACGCCGGTCAGCAGGTGCAACCGAAGAAGGCCGCGGCACTGCTGAACGGCCGCGGGTGGTCCACCGAGGACTACACACGGACGTTCCACGAGGCCGGCATCCGCTGCACGTTCACTGTCCGGTTCGGCGGCTTCACGGCGCTGGACGTGGAAGGCTGGACGCTGGAGGACGTGCGGTTCTTCCGCCGCGACGCCTGGGAGCCGATGCCGCTGGAGGATGTGCCACCGCGGGTGTTCAGCGAGGCGATGCGCGACCTCGACCTTGTAGTAAGTGTGGCCCATGCTGGTCGGGTGGACCCGGAGGCGAGCGCGTCCACGGTGGAGATGCGGGCGGCGCTGGTCCGGGAGACGTGCCAGCTCTTGCGGATGCCGAACGTGCGGGTGGAGAAGAGCCACGTCTTCGTGGACGGGCAACTCGGGAACTACTCGGTTCATCTGGGCAGCGGAACGGTCCACCGACAGCCGGGCGGGTCAGTGTGCCTCGTGCCGGTTCACGCCCAGCACCGCGGCCGACTATTCCTGCCCTTCGCCGACGACGACCCGCGGACCGCCGAGGTCACGTCGAAGGTGATGCTTCTGGCCCGGGACAACGAGATCCAGGACCCGACCATCCTGCAACAGTTGCTCGCCGGGTAAGGCGGGTGTCGGCCTCATCGGTCGAAGCCGTGGAACCTGCCACGAACCGTCCGGCCTGTCGTCGGTCGAGTGGGCGACTGGCAGCAACTCGGGGTACGACTTGACCGGGCGGCCTTCTTCCCGACTCGCCAGGTGTTGATAGAATTGGGCAAGTCGTCATCCATCGTGCCAGGGGCTGGTAGGACAAACGGTAGTAAGCGGAGGCAGGAGTAGACTCCTGGGGCGGCGATAACGCCCTAGGAATTCAAGCAAACGGAGAGGTGCCAGAGTGGTCGATTGGGCCGGTCTCGAAAGACTATCGGACGGCCCGCAGCAACTCCCAGAAATCGCGATAATTGCCCAGGATTGTAGGCATTTTCGCACATCCCGCCTGACCTCGGAGAAACCCCTAACTGCCCCTAAACGTGCCCCTACGGTAGTAATTACTACCGCCGTCTTCCGGCCGTCGCCGCCGGCCGTGGGGAGAGCCTGCTTGGCCGTCTTTCGCGTTCAGCGGTCCGCTGGCGGGCGATCGGGGCCTATACCCGCCCCGGCAGCCACACCCACGCGGCCGACTCTGCGGGCACTTCCGGGGCGACCACTTCGCGGAGGCCCACCTGCGGCTGGTCGCGGAGTGGCGGGCTCGCTTCGCCATAGCCTGACCACCTGATCCACCCGTCCATATCTGGCCGATGTGCGAGTCATCACGAGTCACTCGGGGAGGGCCCACACCCGGACCGACCCGTCCTTGTGCCCGGTCGCCGCTGTGGCCCCGTCCGGCCCGACTGCCACCCCCTGGATGCCGCCGTCCGCGTCGGCCACGAAGGCCGGCTTCCCGGTGTCGGCGTCCCACCCGAACAGCACCCCGTCGTCGCCGACCGCCAGCACGTACTTGCCGCCCCGGGCCACCGCGACCGCCTGGACCGACGGACGCGGGCCGGTCAGGACGTGCACGACCCGCGGCGGCGACGCCGACACGTCCCAGACCCGCACCCCCCGGTCGTCGCCGGCGAGGACCGCCCGCCTGCCGTCCGGGAAGTGGCTGGCGGCGGGCGACGACGACGTGGTCCGGCTGTGGG
>DATLIF010000173.1:0-13077 GCA_035539575.1 Fimbriiglobus sp.
GACAGCCAACTGCCCATTGTCATTGAGCGCGTAGTTGAAGTACCGGACCTCGCTGCTTCCCGTGGAGTACCACTCGTCCCACCCCGGCGGGATGTAGGTGGAGTCGAGCGGGTACTCGACCAGGTACTTGCCGACCCGGGCGGTGTTGTACCCCGCGTCATCGAGCCAAGTGGCGAGCGT
Source organism: Fimbriiglobus sp. (assembly GCA_035539575.1). Lineage (GTDB taxonomy): Bacteria > Planctomycetota > Planctomycetia > Gemmatales > Gemmataceae > DASSAT01. Next base: position 181 of record DATLIF010000173.1, read on the forward strand.
GGATTGGTCTCCACCGAGATCCGCGAACTTCTGGAACCCGCCGGTCGGGTACAAGTTGTTGAGCACCCCGTGGGTGAAGGTGTACTGGCCGGTCAGGGAGGTGACGTTGGACGGCAGGCAGATGGGCGAGGTGACGAAGGAGTTGTTGAAGGTCACCCCCTGGGCGGCGAGCAGTTCCTGGACCCGCGGCATGCCGGGATGTTCGCCGGGGCCCAGGCCCCGCGGACGCCGTCGTTCAACGAGGCGGACGTGAGCGACAAGCCGCCGCCGGTCCGGAACCTGCCCCTCCTAACCGCCGCCCAGGTCGCCGCCATCGACAGCGAGTACCGGACCCGCCTGGAGGCGCTGCAGTCCCTGGATGAGGGGATCGGGCGGATCATCGACACTCTGGCCGCCCGGGGCGAGTTGGACAACACCTACGTCGTGTTCACCTCCGACAACGGCTACCACCTCGGCCAGCACCGGTTCGTGGGAGGGAAGTTCCAGATCTACGAGGAGGACATCCGGGTGCCGCTAATCATCCGCGGCCCCGGCGTCCAGGTCGGGGCAACGGTGCCTCAGATGGCGGTCAACATCGACCTCGCCCCGACCATGGCGCGGTGGGGCGGGGCGACCGCGGACCGCATCATGGACGGGCAGTCGCTGACGCCGCTCTTGGGCGCGGGCGGCGCGACCCAGAACTGGCGGAAGGACTTCCTGGTGGAGCTGTACCATCACCTGCCGCCGGTGCAGCAGGGCGACGTGATCAAGGCCCTGCGGACCGAGTACGAGGTATACGTGGAGTACCGGTCCGGCCCGCGCGAACTCTACGACCTCCGCACAGACCCGTACCAGTTGCAGAACATCTACGCGACCGCCGACCCGGCCCACATCGCGGATCTGTCGCGGCGGCTCGCGGAACTGGCCGCCTCTCAGGGCGATCCGCCGACGGTCGAGAGCGTCGTGGTCAACGACGGCTCCGACCAGCGGTCGATGGTCAACAGCCTCACGGTGACGTTCGATCGTGTCGTGACCCTCGACCCCGGCGCGTTCGAGTTGCGCGGGGAAGGCGGCGACGTGTCCGGCGTGACCATCGAGACCTCCGTGGTGGGCGGCCGCACCTTGGCCGTCCTGACCTTCACCGGGCCTGGCATCGTCGGTAGCTCGCTGGCGGACGGTACTTACACGTTGACCATACGGGGTGATCGCGTCCGCGACCTGGTGGGTCGGGAACTCGACGGCGACCTGGATGGCAATGGGGGCGGCGACCGGGTGGACGGCTTCCATCGGCTGTTCGGCGACTCGGATGGCGACGGAGATGTGGACTCACTGGACCGCGGCCGCTTCCGGTCCGCGTTCGGGACGATTGCCGCAGATGCCGACTACCTGTGGTACTTCGATTTCGATGGCGATGGCGACCTGGATGGCCGGGACAACGGGCAGTTCAACCGCCAGTATGGCCGGCATTGAAGTCGAACGCGTCGCGAACGACCGGCGTGAGCCGGCTGGTAGGGCGGGCGCCACCAGCCGACTCACGGATCATCGCAACGCACGGAAGGCGTGCATTCTTCCCTTTCACCGCGGGGTGCGGGTAGAATCGTGATTCGCCCGCAGGTGTCATTTGGCCGAGGACGTGGTCAGTTTTCGCCGGGGTAGCCGCATGTCCGATGACGACACGTTCACCCAGTTCGTCGCGCGCATCCGGTCCGGCGACGAGCAAGCCGCCTCCGACCTGGTCAAGCGGTACGAGCCGCTGATCCGCCGCGAGGTCCGGATGCAGCTCGAAGACCAGCAACTGAACCGGGCGTTCGACTCGATGGACGTGTGTCAGTCGGTGCTGGCCAGCTTCTTCCTGCGGACGGCGGCGGGGGAATACGACCTGGAGCGGCCGGAGCAACTGGTCGGCCTGCTGGTGACGATGGCGCGGAACAAGCTGGCGTCCGCGGCCCGGCGGGAGTACCGCGTGCGCCGGGACGCCCGCCGCGTGTCGGAGGCGGCAGCCGAGGGCCTGGACCGTGTCCCGGACGCCGAGGACAGCCCCGGAGAGGTTCTCGCCACCAAGGAGTTGCTCGAACAGTTCCGGCAATCCCTGAGCGACCAGGAGCGGCAGATCGTCGAACTGCGCGGCGACGGCCTGACGTGGGCGGACGTGGCCGCCCGACTCGGAGGGACCGCCCAGTCGCGCCGCATGCAGTTGTCCCGCGCCGTCGAGCGCGTCGTGCGTGAACTGGGCATCGAGCCGGCGGACGTCTGAGCCGGCCGGGTCGATCGCGGGTGATCCCCGTGCGTTTCGCGGCCCGGCGGCGATTGTAGGGTTATATGATCCCGAACGAGCACGCCAACCGCGGCGCGGCCGGGAACCCGGCGGCCCGGCTGCTTGGCCTCTGGCACGGCGGATCGGCCCCGGATCTGGACGCCTTCCTGGCCGGGTCGGGGGACCTTTCGCCCGTTCAGCTTGCGGCCGTCCTGCGCGTCGATCAGCGCGAGCGGTGGCAACTCGGGCAGCACGTCCCCGCCGAATGTTACCTGCAACGATACCCCCGCGTCCGCGACGACGAGGAGGGGGCAATCGACCTGGTCTACGGGGAGTTCCTCCTGCGTGAGAAGGGCGGCGCCGCGCCGCCCGTCGAGGAGTTCCTGTGGCGCTTCCCGACCTTCGCCGCCGTCCTTGGGCCGCAGATCGCGCTGCACCGGGCCATTCGAGCGGCCCCGGCCGCGGCCGAGTCGGGCCAGCAGGGCGAGACACTGCCGCACGAACCGGGGACTCGCCCAGCCCCGGCATGGCCGGTGTCAATGCCAGGGTACGAGATCCTTGACGAGCTGGGCCGCGGCGGCATGGGCGTGGTCTACCGGGCACGGCAGGTCCGGCTGAAGCGCCTGGTGGCCGTGAAGATGCTCCTGGCTGGGGCCCACGCCGGGGCGGACGCGCTGGCTCGCTTCCGCCGTGAGGCCGAGACGGCCGCCCGCCTGCGGCACCCGAACATCGTCCAGGTGTACGAGGTCGGGGAGAGCGACGGCCGGCCGTTCCTCGCCCTGGAGTACATCGACGGGGGGAGCCTGAAGGACCGCCTGGCAGGCACCCCGCAGCCCGCCCGCTGGTCCGCGGAACTGCTGGAAGTACTCGCCCGCGCGGTACACTTCGCCCACGACCACGGCGTCGTTCACCGCGACCTGAAGCCGTCGAACATCCTCCTGGCGGTGGGTGACGGGCCGTCGTCGGTCGCCGACCAGACCAGGACGCACATGCCGGGCACCCCCGAGGAGGAAGCGCGGACCGCGACCGACCACCGAACACCGGTGGTCGCCAAGATCACAGACTTCGGGCTGGCCAAGCAATTCGGCGAACTGGCAACCGCGGGCAACGCCACCCAGACCGGCGACATCCTCGGCACGCCGAGCTACATGTCGCCGGAACAGGCGACGGGACAGACCGGCGAGATCGGCCCGGCCACGGACGTCTACGCCCTGGGCAGCATCCTGTACGAGTTACTCACCGGGCGGCCGCCATTCCTGGCGAACTCTCCCCTCGTGACCTTGCAGCAGGTCGCGACGGAGGATCCGGTGTCCCCGTCCCAGCTTCAGCGCCAGTTGCCCCGCGACCTGGTCACCGTCTGTCTGAAGTGTCTCCAGAAGGAGCCAAGCAGGCGGTATGCCACGGCCGGCGAACTGGCCGACGACCTGCGCCGCTTCCTCAACGGCGAGTCGGTCCGGGCCCGGCCGGTCGGGGCGGCGAAGCGGGCGTGGCGCTGGGCCCGGCGCAATCCGGCGGTCGCCGGTCTGACCGCTGCCCTGATCGTGGGTTCGGTCGGCGGACTGGCCGTGATGACCGGCCTGTACCTACACGCCCGGGATCAGGCGGGGCGGGCGCTGCGGGCCGAGCGAGACGCCCGGGCCGCCGCGGCTGTCGAGGTGCAGGCCCGGGAGACCGCCCAGGCGCGACAGGCGGAGACCACGGCGGTGCTGAGGTTCGTGGACAAACAGATCCTCGCCGCCGCGAGGCCCAAGGGGCAGGGCGGCGGGCTCGGCCGGGAAGTAACGCTCCGTCGGGCTGTCGAGGAAGCCCTGCCGTTCGTGGACCAGAGCTTCGCTACCGAACCGCTCATCGAGGCCCGGCTGCGGATGACGCTGGGGTCGTCGTTCTGGTATCTCGGTGACGCGAAGAAGGCCAGCGAGCAATACCAAAGAGCACTCACGCTCTACACCCAGCACCTGGGCCCAGACCACCCCGACACGCTGACAGGCATGTACGGCCTGGCCCTCGGCTACGCCGACCTCGGCCGGCACGAGGACGCCCTGAAGCTGCACGAGGAGACACTGGCACTGAGGAAGGCCAAACTCGGCCCCGACGATCCCGACACGCTCAAAAGTATGCACGGCCTGGCCACGTGCTACAGCGCCCTCGGTCGGCACGAGGACGCCCTGAAGCTGCAGGAGGAGGTGCTGGCACTGCGAAGGACCAAGCTCGGCCCCGACCACCCCGACACGCTCCGCGGTCTGACCAACCTGGCCATCAGTTACAGCGCCCTCGGCCGGAATCAGGACGCTCTCAAGCTTCGGGAAGAGGTGCTGGCGCTACGGAAAGCCAAGCCGGGGCCCGACCACCCCGAGACGCTCAGCAGCATGAACAACCTGGCCAACAGCTACCTCGCACTTGGCAAGTACACCGAGGCCGTCCGACTGCACGAGGAGACGCTGGCGAGACGGAAAACCCAGATCGGCCACGACCACCCCGACACGCTCAGCAGCATGGGCAACCTGGCCATCGGTTACGCTGCCCTCGGCCGGCATCCGGAAGCTTTGAAGCTCCGGGAGGAGACGCTGGAGCGATGGAAAGCCCGGTCCGACCCCGACCACCCCGAACTGCTCCGAAGCATGCACGACCTGGCCATGAGTTACGACACCCTCGGCCGGCACGCCGACGCCGTCCAACTTCACGAGGAAGCACTGAAGCGGCGGAAGGCCAAGCTCGGCCCCGACCACCCCGACACGCTCCGCAGCATGCACAACCTGGCCCTCAGCTACAGCAGCCTCGACCGGCACGAGGATGCCCTGAAGCTGCAGGAGGAAACGCTGGCACTGCGAAGGGCCAAGCTCGACCCCGACCACCCCGACACGCTTCGCAGCATGAACAACCTGGCCTTTAGATACGCCAGGTCAGGTCGGCACCAGGACGCCCTGAAGCTGCGGGAGGAGACGCTGGCTCGGCGGAAAGCCAAGCTGGGGCCAGACCACCCCGACACGCTCAGCAGCATGTGGAACCTGGCGTCCAGCCTCGTGCGGTTGGACCGGGGCGCGGAGGCCGTGCCGATCATCGACGAGTGCCTGCGGCGGGCCGCGGCGGGTAAGGACGTCGATCCGCGCCTGATTCCGTGGGTAATGGACCTGCGGCTGTCGCACTTCAAAAAGGCCAGGGACGCCGCCGGCTGCCGGGCGACGGCCGAGATGTGGGAGAACCTGAACCGGACCGACGCCGACAGCCTGGTCACGGCCGCGCGCCTGCGGGCCGTGACCGCCGCCGTCGTCCGCGAGACCGACGAGTCCGAAGTCGCAGCGAAGCAGGCCGACGCCGAAGCCGACCGGGCGATGGCCTGGTTGAAGAAAGCCGCCGCCGCCGGCTTCAAGAACGGCGGCGACCTGAAGACGAACCAGGACCTCGACGCCCTACGCGATCACCCGGAGTTCCAGCAACTGCTCGCCGACCTGGAGAAGAAGTAGTAGGTGGCACGTGCCGGTGGCCGGGCTACGGGAGCGGATACCAGCACTGCTTGCCGCGGTGCGAGTTCGGGAGGTAGTGAGACTGGAGCCGCTCGTACACGTTGTGGGGCGGCCGCCACCCGCGGATGTGGTCACAGTAAAACCAGAACCAGGGTTCGTTGGTACTGTTCTGACCGCCGGTATGGCACGGCGCGGCATGGTGTGACGGCGGGGGAGGCACAGGGGCTTGCCGTGAATACGGGACGCATAACGTGTCGAGATAGAACCAGGGTCTGAGTTCGCAGGTGTTGTGCTCCCCTTCTGTGGCCGGGCGCCAGGTATTCCCGTCACACACCATGCAGATCATCACCACGCCAAGTTGCATGGGCGCGGGTGCGGCGGGCGAGTATGCCGGCGGGCAGGCCGGCGGACAGGCCGGCACGCACACCCGCTTCGTGCGACACCGCCAGCCCGCTTCGGCGATGGTCGGGGAGATCAGGACCGACGATAAACCGAGCGCGAGAACGGCAGGGAAGATTGCGGACCTGTTCATGGCAGCCTTGGGGTGAGGGGAGTATGCCGGACCAGCCGCTCGCCCAGACTAGTCGCGATGTTCCGCCCCTCGGAACAGTTCTCATACGACTCCGCAGGTCCCCGCTGGTTGCCCACGCCGGACAATCGCTCCAATCCGCAGAACCCGACTTCCAGGCGCGGCATGGCTGGGGTGGCGTCAGATCCCGCATCACGACGGGCAACGTTCGCACGGGGGCGTCGGGCTGTGTCGCATCGGTTCACCGGATAGTTCGGGCCGGACGAAAACCGGTAGAGGTAAGTGAAAGCTGTGGCAGGTTGTTGATCCGGGTATCGGGGTCGGCTCGCAAGAGACCGAACTGACCCTGGTAGGTCCCGCCGCGAAGAATACGAGACGTGGCATTCGTGACGACATCGCCTTCGGTTCGGTCGCCCTGCGGTGCGTCCGCCTGTGACCGGCTGGTCTGGTCGTGGCACCACTCGACCACGTTTCCGTGCATGTCAAACAGGCCGAAGTCGTTCGGCTTCAACGACCCGACGGGCCACGATGTGTTCTCGCCGTCACGCCGGGAGTTGCCGAACCACCAGGCGTACTTGCCGATCAGTTCCTCGTCCGCGCGCCCGCATGCCCACGGCGTCCGGGCGCCGGCCAGACAGGACGCGAGCCACTCCGCCTCGGTCGGCAGCCGATACCCGGTGCTCTTGAGGTGGTCCGGAGCGACCATCAGTCCTTCGGCGTACTTCCCGTCCTTGTTCGGCCGGTAACACCACTGGTCTTCCGGGATCCCCTCGCGCTGGCTGAGCCAGTTGCAGTACCCTGCCGCCTGATACCACGACACCAAGTTCACCGGACAGTCAGGCCCAGGTGCCTTCTTCGCATCGAATTTGTGGTCGCCCCGGAATCTCCGAAACTCCTCGACCGTCACCTCCTTGGCGGCGACCGCGAAGCGGTAGCCGATCATCTCGCTGCGCTGCTGGTCTCCGGTCCTGAACGCGACGACGCCCGGCGGCGGGACGACGACGAACGTCTGCCCCTCTGTGGTGACGTACCACCCGCGGTCGCCCTCGACCCGGCCGGTCGCCAGTGGGCCGGAGACCTCGCGAAGTTCCTTCTCCCGGTCCCACTTCCGCAGCACCCACTCGGCGGCGGCGTGGACGCCCGGGTCGGGGTCCTCGCGGTACAGTTGCACCAGCGTCGGTACCAGCGTCGGCAGGCGGTCGGCGCCGAACCCGCCCAGCGCCAGGAGGAGCGCCCGCCGCCGGGACGTGTCGCGCTCCGCGGCCAGGCGCTGCGCCAGCGACTGCGGGTCCACCCCGGCCGGGGCCAGCCGCTCGATCAGGTAGCTGCGGACGGTCGGGTCGGGGCTGTGGGTCAGCATCGGCCAGACCGTCTTGGCTTGCCTCATCGCTGCCAGGGCGGCCGCGACGTTGGCCTTCCGCTTCGCCAACTCGACCTTCTCACTTGCGGCTGCGCCCTCGCCGGGGTCGCCGGACAGCCTCGCCTCCAGCGGCGCGAAGTCGGCGTCCGGGCCGCCGGCAAACGCCTGGTAGAGCATTGCGACGGTGCGGCGCTGATCTGGCCCGCCGGCCTCGCCCTCCAGGAGGTCGGCCAGGGGCGACAGCAGTCGCCCCCCCACATGCTGCAGGACCACCGTCCACTGGCCCAGGAGCAGTGCCGGCTCGGCGACCAGCTTCTCGGCGACCAGCCTGGCGTACCGGTCCCACCGCGGGTCGTCGGGGGCCAGGGCGGCCAGCGCGCAGGCCGCCCGGAACCGCCGGTCGGGGTTGGCGGTCGGGTTCTCCAGTTCGGCCCACAACGGCCCGGCCACCCGCTCCTGATGAGGCTTCAGTTGGCCGCGGATGACGGCCAGGTCCTCTGGCCCGGCCTCCAGCATCCGCCCGGACAGGTACTCCGCCTGACCGGGGTCCGACGGGAGCAGAGCCAGGCTGATGCGGAGCAGCGTCGGGGTGTCGTCGGCCTTCGCCCGCGCGCGGGCCTCCCTCAGTCGGGGGTCGATGCGGCGGCGGTACGGGGCCATGTCGGAGACGATTTCCGGCACCCGCGGCAGTTCTGCGTCGTCCAGGCTGCGGAGCAGGGCGCTCGCCTGGGTCCGATGGTGGTACTCCCAGCCGCCCCACCCGAGTAGCGCCAGCAGCACGGCCAGCACCGCGCCGCGGACCGCGTGGTGGCTGGCCGCGCGCCGCATCATCGCCCGCTGCGGGGGCGTCCAGTCGCGCTTGCGTGTCAGGAGTCGAAGCCGGACCCACTCCCAGCCGGACGGCAGCCGGCGGTTCTCCGGCTTGCCGGCCCACGCCGTCGCCCGCTCGGCCAGCAGCAACTCGGCGCGGCCCCGGCTCGTCTCCCGCTGCTTGCGGGTCAGCCACTTCCGCAGCGCGGGGACGAGATAGTCGTGAGTCAACTGATAGTACCGCTGCCCTCCCGCCACGTCGCCGGCCTCGGCGCCTTCCGGGTCGGTCGCCGTCACCAGCCGGAGTTCGCCGTCCAGCGCGTGGAGCAACTCATCGAAGGTCTCCGGCCGCGCCAGGCCGGAGGCGGACTGCAAGTCCGCGCGCGACCGCATCGGCCCCTTGATGTCGGCCCCCGGCTCGGGGAGCAGGCACTTCAGGACCGCGCGGGCGGCGGCCTGGTTGGCCCGGTGACGCGGGGCGGAGAACGTCTCGTCGAGGAAGGCGACTCCCACCCCCTCGGCGCCGCCGACGTCCCGCCAGGTGGCCGGCGTCCACGGCTTGCCCTTGACCATCTCGGCGAACAGGGCCAGCCGAACTGGGATGACCTTGCCCTCCTCGGCCAGCCCGGCCACCGCCAGGTCGAGGAACTGCCCCTGGTCGGGCGCCAGTTCCCCTTCGGGCAGGGCGCCGTACGCCCGGCCGAACGCCGCCAACACCTTGCGGGCGTGCCGCGGGTCGAATAGATCGACGGCGGCGGCGTTGTGGCCCTCGGCCAGCGGCACCTCCAGCGCCCGCATGAACCGGCTGACCGCCATCCAGAAGTCGTCGCGGACTAGCAGCAGGGCCTGGACGCGGCCGCCGTCGCACTGCCGCAGCGCCTCGACCAACTCGCCGCTGGCCTCGCCCGCGCGGGCGTGCATCCACTGCTCGAACTGGTCGAGCACGATCACCAGCTTGGACCCGACCGGTGGTCCCATCCCCCGGCGGACCAGGGCCAGGGCCGCCGCCGGTCCGACCCCAGCTGGCAGGCCGGGCCACCGCTTGTGTACCCCCTTGACCAGCCGGGACTCGGTGTCCTCGGCGGCTGCCTCCACGTACAGGACCTCGACATGACCGGCCAGCCGCGGCAGCAGCCCCGCCTTCACCAGTGACGACTTGCCGCACCCGCTCGGGCCGTATATCAACCCGACCCGGAACGTCCGGTCCGCGTCCGTCTCTTCCAGTAGGGCCTTCCAGAACCGGACGATCTCGGGCACGCCGCCGCGGCCCCGCGGCCCCGGGAGCAGGTCGGGGAAGAACCCGGCGTCCTCGGCCTCGAACGACCGCAGCCCCCGCGGTACGATCGGGTCCGCGGGGCGCACGAAGGTGGACGTCGGCGTGTGCGGGGTCGCGGCGTGGCCCGGCGGGTCGGCCGCAGGAGGCGCCTCGGTCGCCAGGTCTGGCCCCGGGCCGGACAGCCACAGGCGCAGATCCTCGGCCAGGTCCAGGGCGGTGCTGTAGCGGTCCGCGGCCCGCTTCCCCAGCGCCTTCAGACAGATCCGGTCCAGTTCCTTCGGCACCGTCGTGTCGATCTGCCGGGGCGGCCGCGGCTCCCGCAGCTTGACGAACTCGAGCAGTTCGGACCGGTCCCGGGAGTCGAACGGCCGGCGGCCGGTCAGCAGTTCGTACAGCACGACGCCGAGGCTGTAGACGTCCGTGCGGGCGTCGACCAGGTGCCCCTCGCCCCGGGCCTGCTCCGGGCTCATGTAGGCCGGCGTGCCGGCGCAGGTCGGACCCCGGCCGTGGTCCTCCTCGCGCAGCACCAACCCGAAGTCGGCGACGACCGGCCGGCCGTCCGCCTCCAGGAGGATGTTGGCCGGCTTGACGTCGCGGTGGACCAACCCCCGCCGGTGCGCGTGGTGAAGGGCCTCCGCCGCGGTGGCGATCGTCTCGGCCGCCGCCGCCGCGGAGAGCCGCCCGGCCCGCAGCCGGTCGGCCAGCGACCCGCCCGCCACGTACTTCGAGACGAGGAAACAGCGCCCGTCGTCCGCCCGGCCGAAGTCGTAGACCGGTACGACGCCCGGGTGGTCGAGTTGGGCCAGCACCCGGGCCTCGGCCAGGAACGCGGCCTCGTCGTCCGTCGTCACCAGCCGGTGGCGGTGCGGCACCTTGATGGCCACCTCGCGGTCCAGTTCCTCGTCGCGGGCCAGGTAGACCACGCCGAACCCGCCCCCGCCGAGACGGGACGCGACGGGGTAGCGGCCGATCCGGGCCGGGGCCCGGTCGGACGACTCGGCCGCGCCGTCCAGTCGCAAGGCGAACAGCCCAGCCAGTTCACGCTGATACTGCGGGAAGCGGACCAGGTACTCGGCGGGGGAGACGTTCTCCCGCCGCTCCTGCCGCAGGAGGAGTTCGTTGAAGATCAGGTCCACGACGACGGCCACGTTCTGCGCCAGTGCCGGCACGAGCCGGAGGTACTCCTCCACCGGCACCCGCTGCCCGCCCCGCCACCGGGCGGCCTGGTCCCGGGGCAGGACGACTTCCAGTTCGTCCTCGCGCCAAACCCCGGCGACCGCGGCCAGGTCGGGGAGGGCCGGCCCGGTCCCCGGCGCGGTGGCCGGAGCCTCTCGCTTTGTGGAGTGCGGGAACTCGCTCATGAACTCGTGTTCCGCGCAGGCCGCCCGCGCCCGCCAGTCGGTCGGGGAGATTTACAGCCCATTGTCCACTCCTTTCGCGGCGCGCCAAGAACCGGAAATCACGCACAGGTGGCGGCGAACCCGGCGTGGCCGAGTTCCCGGCGGGGCGTGAAGGCTGCCGGTTCAGCCATAACCGGCTCCGTCCGCGGCGAACGCCAGGGCGGCCGAGTTCATGCAGTACCGCCGGCCGGTCGGCGGCGGCCCGTCGTCGAACACGTGCCCGAGGTGCCCGCCGCACCGCCCGCACACGATCTCGTCGCGAATCATGCCGTGGCTGATGTCCCGGCGACTGATGACGTGGGCCGGGTCGAACGGCTCGTAGAAGCTCGGCCAGCCGGTGCCGGACTCGAACTTGGCGGCCGACCGGAACAGCGGCAGCCCGCACAGCCGGCACTGGTAGACGCCGGCCTGCTTCTGATCGAGCAACCCGCCGCAGAACGGCGGTTCGGTCCCCTGGTGCAGGAGAACCCGCCGCTCCTCGGGCGAGAGCGCCGCGGCCAGGCGGTCGCGCTCGGCCGGTGTGGGCGGGGTCAGGTCGTACCCGGACGCCGACGACCGGGGGTTGTCGGCCTGGGGTTCGGGTGCGCTCACTGCGGGCCTCCTCCTGGTTCGGGGCGACTGTGGGCACAAGGATCATACGCCGCCGCTCGCCCGGATGTTTTCACCCGGAGGCGGACGACGCGTGTGCAAACATGGTAGTGCGAGTGAGGACGTATCGGGTCACGAAGGGCACCGGGCCGGGGACGCGAGCGGTGCGATAGACATTCAGAGTCGGTCTGACCCGGGCAGGCATCCCCTACCCGAGGCTGTACACCGCGACCTTGTTGTGCCCGACGGCGTAGATCGTGCCGGCGTCCTCGGCCAGCGCGAAGTCGTGGACGTGCATCGGCACCTTCTCCTCCCGGACCGCTTTCCGCGTCGCCGGGTCGAGGAAGAGCAGGAACCCCTCGCCGGCCCCGCCGGCCCCGAGCAGCCAGGAGCCGTCCGGGGCGAACGCCAGCCGGTTCACCAGCCCCTTGAACTTGCCGCTCTCGAACACTCCCAGCGATTTCCCGGCCCGCCAGTCGAACAACTCGATGCGCGCCTTGCCGTCCAGGTGGTCGATGTTGCCGATCTTGCCGACCCCGCCGACCGCCAGCAGCTTGCCGTCCGGGGAGAACGCCACCGACCGCGCCCCGCCGATCGAGTGCCGCCGCTGCACCGGGTCCCAGGTGTACATCCCCGGCGACTCGATCGCGGCGACCTCCTTGCCGGTGGCCACGTCCCAGACGACGACGTGCCCGACCTTGTCGGCGGTGGCGAGGTGCCGGTCGTCGGCCGAGAACGCGACGGCGTAGAGCATCGACGGGAAGTGGTGCGGCGTCCTCGGCTCATGGCCCCGCAGTTCGTGGCGAAGCTTGCCGGTGGCGGCGTCCCACACCTTGCAGGTCATGTCGTCGGCCACGCTGGCGACCAGCTTGCCGTCGGGCGAGGCGACGACCTTGCGGACCCACTTCTCGTGGGCGTCCACGGCGCGGACCTGTTCGCGCTGCTCCGTGTCCCACCAGACCAGCTTGCCGTCGTACCCGCCGGAGACGAGCAGCGTGCCGGCCAGCGTGACGCCGGTGACATAGCTGGCGTGAGCGTACAGGTCCTTCGCCTCGAGCTTCGCCGCGGACAGGTCGGCCTCCGCGACCTTGAAGTCCGACGACCCGAGGAAACACCGGGCCGAGTCCGGCACCCGGGCCACGGCGAACGCGATCGCCGGGCGGGGGAAGTCCTTGACGAGCTTCAGGGCGTCGGGGCTGGGGGATTTCATGGGTGGTGGGGTCGTGAGGTGGTGCAGTGG
>DATLIF010000174.1:0-4556 GCA_035539575.1 Fimbriiglobus sp.
TGATCGTTGCTGCCAATTGTGGCGTCCGGCGGTCGGACCCGACTCGGAGAGTCGGGTCGCCACACCAACCCGACACCCGCTCTAATCGCTGCCCGGCGTCTTCACCCGGAACTCGGTGCGGGCGAACCACAGCGCGGACAGCGCCGACACCACTACCCCGAACCCCAGCAGCGTCAGCACGCACACGCCCGACGACGGCAGCTTCTCCAGATCGGCCATGCCCCAGACCTCCTGACAGCGGCGCATCTGCTCCGGGGGCAGGTCCAGCCAGCGCAGCGTCAGGGTGCGGACGTAGTACACCACCGTCAGCGCTCGGCCGACGAAGTCGAGGTTCGCCAGCACACCCTCGACCGCCACGATGTAGGCGACGCCGGCGATCAGCGACCGCCGGGTGAGCAGCCCCAGGAAGCCGAACAGCGCGCAGTAGCCGACCTGGGCCAGGGCCGTGACGGCGACCGCCCGGCCGGCGCGGGGCAGCACCTCGTCCCAGAACCCCGGCGTGCCGGCGTAGATCGCGGCGTACAGGCCCGCCACCGCGGCCGCGACCAGCGCCGTGGTCACGCACAGCGTCGCCAGCAGCTTCGCCAGGTACAGCTCCCACTTCGGCACCGACCGCAGCAGCAGGTACGTCAGCGTCTGCTCCTCGACCTCGTCCGACACCACCCCGGCGGCGTACAGCAGGGCCGTCAGCGGCGCCAGGCCGTGCGGCAACAGCGAGAAGATGAGGGCGAACTCCAGCGCCTCCGCCGGTGCTGGTTTCGGCAGGTTTCGCAGCACCAGCGCCAGCACACACGGCAGCAGATACAGCGCGCCGAGCACCAGCAGCCGCCGGCCGTGCGTGTGCTGCCGCACCGTCAGCACGAACAGGGCCGCCAGCGCCGACGGCATGTCCGAGAGCGGGCGGCGCAGCGGCGGGGCGTCCGTCGCGGTCATTTGTTCACCAGGTACTTGAACACGGCTTCCAGGTTGTCGTCCTCCGAGTACACCTCCCGGAGGGCCACGCCGTCGGCCAGGGCCAGGGCGGGCAGGCGGGCGTAGAAGTCGTCCGGCTGACGAGTCTCGACCAGCAGGCCCGACTCGCGGTCCAGGAACTTGATCCCGTTCACGTCCGGGCAGGCCGCCAGCCTAGCCGCCAGGTCGCGGTACTTGTCGCACACCAGGACGATGCGGTGCGGGTGCTTGTCGATGAGGTCTCGGATCTCGCGGACGTGGCCCTCGGCGACGAGCCGGCCGCGGTGCAGCAGCACGATCCGCGGCGTCAGGGCCTGGACCTCGTGGAGGACGTGACTGGACACCAGCACGCTACAGCCGGCGGCCCCGAGGCCGCGCACCGCCTCGATCAGGTCGCGGCGGGCCACCGGGTCGGTGCCGGTGAGCGGTTCGTCCAGGAAGAGCACGCGCGGCCCGTGGACCAGCGCCTGGGCCAGCTTCGTCCGCTGCCGCATGCCCTTCGAGTAGCCCCGGATCGCCCGGTTCATGTGCTCGGTCATGCCCACGCGGTCCATCGCGCGGTCCGCCGCCTCGGAGGCGTCGCGCCGGCCCAGGCCACTCAGGCGCGCGCAGGTGCGGACGAAGTCGTGGCCGGTCATCCACTCGTAGAACGCATCCTGCTCGGGGCACAGGCCGATGAGCCGGTTGAGCGCCGGGTTGTCCCAGACGTCCTGACCGAGCACGCGGACGGTGCCCTGGCTGGGCCGCAACTGGCCGGTGGCCAGTTGAAGCAGCGTGGACTTGCCGGCCCCGTTGGGGCCAAGCAGGCCGGTGACGCCCGCGGGGACGTGCAGCGTCAGCTTGTTCAGCCCGATGACGTTGCCGTACCACTTCGAGACGCCGTCGAACTCGATGATCGGGGTCATTTGAGGCGGTCCAGGGACTTCACGCGCCGCGACAGCACGAACACCGAGAGCAGCCAGACGCCGGCCAGCGCGCCGGCCGACCAGTACCACGGGAACTGCCAGACCATGCGGTCGGCCAGCATGCGGTCGTTGGGCGGCCCGCCGGGGACCGGAACCCCCTGGCTGCGCGCCATCGGACCCACCATCTGCCGCGGCCGCTCGACGGTCCGGCCGAGCAGCACCCAGGCGGCGTCGGTGTCGAGCAGCCAGTCGCCGAGGCGGTCGAGGTTGTAGGCGTAGGACAGGACTGGCCGCCAGTCGGTCGGCCCCTGGGCGAGGCGGGCGGCCTCGGCCCTGGTGTACAGTTCGCGGTTCTCCGCGGACCAGTCGCGCAGCCAGCGTTCCTTCGCCTTCTCCTCTGGAGTCTGCTGCGGGTCCTTCTTGTCCTGGCGGGGCGGCGAGTACCGGTAGATGGGGTACGACCCCCGCATCTCGACGCTCGGGGGCGGCGGGTTGTCCCGCACCCATTTCTCGATCCCGTCCTGCATGATCGCCCGCCGCTCAGTGTCGCCGCGGATGCCGATCAGGGCCGAGCTGAGCATGTGGGTGAGGAAGACCAGCCCCGCCCAGGCCAGGCCGACGTAGATCGACCGCCGGGACAGAGACGACAGCGCCAGCATCAGCGTGCCGGAACAGACGGTGATGACCAGTCCGTACAGGACGCCGGCCCAGAGCAGGTGGTGCGTGTCGCGGACGACGCCCAGGTCCAGGCTGAAGGCCAGCCCGAGCAGGTACGCGCCGACCGCCGGGACCACCACCGTGGCCGCCAGGTAGAACCCGATGACGCCGAGCTTGCCGAGGAAGTAATCGACCCGCCGCAGCGGCCGCGAGAAGTACAGCGGCAGGGCGTTGAACCGCAGGTCCCGGCTGACGAGGTTCGGGCCGACGATGAGCACCAGGAACAGCGAGCAGACGAGTTCGGCCTTGAAGAAGTACGAGTAGGCGATCGTCCAGACGGCCGCGCGGTAGTCGCGCGGCTGGGCGATGACCTCCGGCGGCAAGAGCCGCTGGAGGAAGGCGATGACGGACTCGGCCTGTTGCTCCAGGAGGCCCCACATGGTCAGGGTCGTGACGAGGGCGATCGCTGGCAGCCAGGCGACCAGCAACAAGACGCGGACGAACCAGCTCCTGAGTTGGGCCTTCACGCCGTGCCGGGCGACCGCCAGCCACCGCCAGCCGTGCCCGGAGAGTCGGCCCTGCCAGTGCTGGTAGCCCTGATCGAAGATCGGCATGGCTACCCCCCGACCGCTTCGAGGAACACGTCTTCGAGCGAGCTGCGGTGCGGCCGCAGGTAGCGAATCTGCTCGCCGAGGTCGGCGGCGATCCGCCAGAGCAGGTCCGGCGTCTGCCCCTCCGGCAGTTGCACCCGCAGCGTGTCCTCGTGCGGCTTGGCGTCGCCGCCGACGGCACGCAGCCGGGCGAGGAACGGCTCGGTGTTGCCCTTGAGGCGGACGTCGAACGTGCGCGGGTGCGCCTGCTTCATCTCCTGGATGTTCCCCTGCGCCAGCAACTCGCCGCGGCCCAGGACCAGGACGTGGTCGCAGACCGCCTCGACGTCCGGCAGCAAGTGGCTGGAGAAAATCAGGCTCATCCCCTTACCGTGGGACAGGTCGCGGGCCAGCTCGATCATCTCCTGCCGGCCGGCCGGGTCCATCCCATTGGTCGGCTCGTCCAGTATCAGCAGCTTCGGGTCGTGGACGATCGCGGCGGCCAACTTGAGCCGCTGCTTCATGCCGGTCGAGTACGACTCGACCGGGCGGTAGCGGGCCTCGTCGAGTCCGACGTAGTTCAGGACCTCGTGGGCC
Organism: Fimbriiglobus sp.; assembly: GCA_035539575.1. Taxonomy (GTDB): domain Bacteria; phylum Planctomycetota; class Planctomycetia; order Gemmatales; family Gemmataceae; genus DASSAT01. The sequence continues at coordinate 3,701 of DATLIF010000174.1, forward strand.
CGCTGCATGGCGTCGGCCGACGCCATCCCGCACAGCTCACCGGCGTAGGACACGAACCCGACCCCGGGCACGGCCGGGAACAGGCACTCGTCCTCGGGCATGAACCCGACCTGCTGGCGGATGTCCAGCCGGCGGGCGCGGATGTCCAGGCCGAGGATCTCGCCGGTGCCCGAGTCGATGCTGATGAGGCCGAGCAGGGTGCGGATCAGGGTGGTCTTGCCGGCCCCGTTGGGGCCGAGCAGGCCGACCGCCCCGGGGGCGGCCTCGACCGTCAGCCGGCGCAGGGCGGTGACAGGCCCGTAGGTCTTGGTGATATGGCTCAGCCGAAAGAGCATCGCCTCCCCCGAACGTGGCGACACCGGACGCCCCCAGGAGGCTTCGCTCGTGGGCGGCGGGCGTTTAACAGGTGATCGGTTTTTCGGCCCTCGTTCCCATATGACGGCAGCCGGGGCGAGCGATGCCAGCGGTGGGACCGAATCGCCGGGCGGTGACGGCATCCGTGCCTTCAGATCGTCGAGGAAGTCCTGAAGTGGCTGAGCCACCGGCGCGAGCAGCGAAGGGGGAGGCGTCCCGGGTCCGGGTGTACGGCGTTCTCTTCCCCGACAGCCCGGTTCAAACCCCAACCCAGAACCTCGACCCGTTCGCGGGGGCGACGGCGGAGAACGGCGTGTTCGTCGGGTTGCGTGGTCCCTTACGTTCCAGTACGCCCGGAGGGATTCGAACCCCCAACCTACGGTTCCGAAGACCGTTGCTCTATCCAGTTGAGCTACGGGCGCATGTCCTTTCATTTCAAAGCTTTTCGACTTTCGTATCGACCGCACCGAAAACTGATTACGCCCGGTATACGCCCGACAAT
>DATLIF010000175.1:0-2143 GCA_035539575.1 Fimbriiglobus sp.
GCCCCGACCCCTCGCCCGGTCACACGCGAGAGGAAACCCCCGATGAAGACGCACGTGTCGAATGGTCACCCGCCCAACGGCAGGACCGAGTCACCCCAGGCCGAAACCCCCGACCCGTTGGCGGAGGCCGAGGCACTGCGATCGACACTGAGTGACGCTGCCCAGCACGCCGCCCGGCTGGTGGCGCTGCTGCGGAACCGCAAGAAGGAGCAGAAGGCCCTGTCCCAGGTGTACTCCAGCCTGAAGTCGCTGAACCTCGGCCCGTGAGGTGCTCCGTGACGCCGCCCGTGCTGGCCACCGTCCGCGACCGGCTCGCCCGGCTGGCGGAGACGCTCGCGGCCAGTTGAAGGTGCGAGTTCGCGAGGCGGTGGCGACTGAACTGGGCCGAGTCGTCGCCGACGCGGTTCGGGATCTGCACACCACCGTGCTGCGCGCCCGGCCGGTCGGTGACGAGGATGCCGAGGAACGCCGCTTCCGTTCACGGCCGACTGACCCGTGGGCTGACCACCGGTCGGCGCGGGATCCGTGGACCGACGGCGACCCCGATCCCTGGGCCGAGGACGATCTTCGCGAGGACCACGACGAACGCCACCACCAACCGGAGCCGTCTCCGACATCCCCGCCACGATCGTCGTCCTGGGCGCCGGCGCTGTCGGTCGGGGTCGTCCTGACGCGTTGGCTGCTCGTTTACCGGCTGCGGCTGTGGTCGTACCTCGGTGTTGGCGTCGCCCTCGGGGCCGCAGCCCTGGCTGGCGGGCCGGTGGTCCGGGCCGTACTCGCCGCCGTTGCCACCGCTGTCGATCTCGTCAGCCTCACCCAGTCACCGACCGATTGACTCGACCCGTCCGCGTGACCGCGGACCCCTTGCCGGTCTCAGCCCCGAGACGCTTCCGTCTGCGGGTCCCCAGCCCGGGGAGCGTGCTCACGGTCCCGTTCGATCCCTAACGCCCACTCCGTCACCCGACACAAGGAGTCCTGTCATGTCCGCTGCAGTCACCAACGGACGACCGCAACGCAAGCAACTCAGCGACCAGATTGCCAAGCTGGAGGCCCTGCTCGATGGGCTGGCCGAGGGGCTCAACGACGCCATCGCCGACGCCTGCAAGGAGGGGACCCGGGCCGCCGTCAAGGAGGCCATCGCCGAGGTGCTATCCAACCCCGACCTGCGCACCCTGATCCGCCCGTCGGCCCCCGAGCCGGATACCACGTCACCGCGGCCCTCGTTCTGGTCCCGAATCAAGGCGACTGTCGCCGAACTGAAGGCGGCGGTCGCCACAGTACTCGATCGCGCCGCGTCCGCTGTCACGGCCCAGTGCCGGTCCGCCGGGGAGGTGGTAACCACCGCCACCCGGACCCTGGGGACCGCCTGGCGGCTGCGGCGGCTGATGCTGGCCGGGCTGGGCGTGGGGTTGTGGCCATGTTCCACGCTGCCCCGCACGCGATCGTGAACGCCGTGAGCGGGTTCTACGCGGTGGCGGTCGCGGCCGCCGTCGCGGCGTGGCTTTGGGTCCGGGAGCGGACGCGCCGGCTGCGTCTGGCCTGACTCCAAACGGGGTGCCGCGTGCGAACACCCGGGGATGAGACCGGCTGGACAGCCCATGTGGCCCATCTCCAAGGCGTCCGGCTCGACGCTCCGCTGACCCCACAGTCACTAATGACCAACTCGCACACGGGGAGAGAGCCCATGCCCGAGTTCGTGTTGATCGACGAGATCCACCTGTCGGTCCTCGTCCCGGCCGGGCTGCCGGACGACACCGCCCGCGCGATCGCTGGGGCGCTGGCCGCCGAGGACTTCCTGGCCCGGCTGACCGCGGCCGTGCTCGCGGTGGTCCGGGCCGACCCGGCCCGGGCCGGCGTCCGCGTGACCATCACCCGCTGACCGGGCCGGGATCTCCACTCGTCCCACCCCGCGCCCGGATGTTCCGGACGACTCCTTACCCGGGGGCCGCCCAGCGCCGGGTGGCCCCGAACAGGGAGGCCACCCCATTGACCACGATGTTTAGCAGGCTGCTGAAAAACCCTGGAGTGCGGGTGTTTTTGCCATTTCCGGATGGTCGACACAGTCGGTTCGCCGGTCACGGTTGGGAACTTCGTCAGGGCGGAACCACTGTTGCCCCGACCGGTCAGGTCGCCGGGGCTAGCG
>DATLIF010000176.1:0-9815 GCA_035539575.1 Fimbriiglobus sp.
CTGGTCGGTCTGGCCCGCAAGAAGCTCCGCGCCGCGCCCCGCCGCGCCGCCGACGAGGAAGACGTGGCCCTCAGCGCCTTCGACAGCTTCTGCCGGGCGGCCGGGCAGGACCGCTTCCCCCAACTGCACGACCGCCTGGACCTGTGGCAGCTCCTCGTCCTCCTCACCGCCCGCAAGGCGTCGGACCTGGCGCAGCACGAGCGCCGGCAGAAGCGGGGCGGCGGCGCCGTGCTCGACGAGGCTGCCTTGCCCTGTCCCGCCGACTCGTCCGCCTGGGAAGCGGCCTTGGAACAGATCGAAGGCCCGGAGCCGACGCCCGCCTTCGCCGCCCAGGTGGCCGAGGAGTGCCGCCGTTTGCTCGAGTGCCTGGACAGCCCCGAGCTCCGCAGCGTCGCCCTGCTCAAGGTGGAGGGCTACGGCAACGAGGAGATCGCCGACCAACTTGGCTGCGGCCTACGCACGGTCGAGCGCCGGCTCCACCTGATCCGCAGTATCTGGGAGCAGGAGGGGGGGGCATGAACGCAGCCTCTCGACCGGAGAGCGCTGCGCTGCCGCTGCCGCTGGCCCGGCAGATGGAGGCGGCCTATCAGAGCTTCGAGTCGGCCTGGAGGGCAGGCCAGCGACCCGTGATCGAGGAGCACCTGGGTGGCCTACCAGAGCCGGCGCGGGCCGCGCTGCTCCCCGAGCTGCTTGAACTGGAGCTGTCCTGCCGCCGCCGCGCGGGCGAAACCGTACGCCCGGAGGACTACCTGCGGCACTTCCCGGAGCACGCCGCCCTGATCGGGTCCATTTTTCGCGAGCAGGAGGTGGCCGCGGTCGCGTCTGCGGAGCAGGACTCGGCGGCCTCCCCCGCGGCGACCGGGTCCGGGCGGTCGCACAGCGACGACAGCGCTCTGCCCCCTCACCTGGGCCGGTACCGCGTCACGGCCCGGCTCGGCGCCGGGGGCTTCGGTGTGGTCTACAAGGCCCACGACGACGACCTGCAACGCGACGTCGCCATCAAGGTGCCGCACCGCCACCGCGTCGTCACAACAGCCGACGTCGAGGCCTACCTGGCCGAGGCCCGCATGCTGGCGACCCTGGACCACCCGGGGATCGTGCTGGTCCACGACGTGGGCCGCACCGCCGACGGCCTCTGCTACGTGGTTTCCAAGTTCGTCGCCGGCCAGGACCTGGGAGCCCGACTGCGGCAGGGCCGGCCCCCCTGCGCGGAAGCGGCGGCCCTCGTCGCCCAGGTGGCCGAGGCCCTGTCCCACGCCCACCGCCGCGGCCTGGTCCACCGCGACGTCAAGCCGGCCAACATCCTGCTCGACGAGCAGGGCCGGCCCGTGGTGGTCGACTTCGGCCTGGCGCTGCGCGATGTGGACTTCGGTACCGGCCCGCAGCTGGCCGGCACGCCGGCGTACATGAGCCCGGAACAGGCCCGCGGCGAGGGGCACCGGGTCGATGCCCGCACCGACGTCTACAGCTTGGGCGTCGTGTTCTACGAGCTGCTCACCGGACAGCGGCCGTACCGGAGCGAGCGCCCGGATGAGGTCCTCGAGGAGATCAAGACGCAGGAACCGCGCCCGCCCCGCCAGCTGGACGACACGATCCCGGTCGAACTGGACCGGATCTGCTTGCGCGCCCTCGCCAAGCGGGCGGCGGACCGCTACAGCACCGCCCGCGACCTGGCCGAGGACCTGCGGCACTGGCTGGCCGCGGAGCAGACCGCGCCCGCCGTCCCGGCTCGGGTCGTGGCGCCTCTCGGGACGGACGTCGCTACCGAGTCCGCTTCCGTCTCCCGCACCGACATGGGCCGCCGGCCAGTCCAGGTGATTCCCAAGGGGCTGCGCGCCTATGACGCCGCCGACGCCGATTTCTTTCTGGAGCTGCTGCCCGGCCCCCGCGACCGCCACGGCCTGCCCGACAGCCTCCGCTTCTGGAAGCGGCGCATCGAGGAGAAAGACCCGGACCAGACCTTCAGCGTCGGCCTGCTGTACGGTCCGAGCGGTTGCGGCAAGTCGTCTCTGGTCAAGGCCGGGTTGTTGCCCCGGCTGGCGGGGCATGTCGAGGCCGTTTACGTCGAGGCCACCCCGGACGAGACGGAGGCCCGACTGCTCAAGGGCCTGCGCAAGCGCTGCCCCGAACTGCCGGACGACCTCGGGTTAATTGAGACCCTCGCCGAGCTGCGGCGGCGCGGGGCTCGGAGGGACCGCATTCACACGGTCTCGGCGCGCCCCGACCGCGTGAATGCGGTCACTACGAACCGCTCCAAGGTCCTGCTGGTACTCGACCAGTTCGAGCAGTGGCTGCACGCCAAGCGGTCGGAACAGCACACCGAGCTGGTCCAGGCCCTGCGGCAGTGCGATGGCGAGCACGTGCAGTGCCTGGTCTTGGTCCGCGATGACTTCGGCATGGCCGCGACCCGGTTCATGCGCGACCTGGAGGTCCGCATCGTCGAGGGACGCAACTTCGCCACCGTAGACCTGTTCGACCCGGGCCACGCCCGCAAGGTCCTGGCGGATTTCGGCCGGGCCTTCGGACGGCTCCCCTCCAACCCGGCCGAGCTGACGCCCGAGCAGGAGCGGTTCCTCGACCAGGCGGTGGCCGGCCTGGCCCAGGACGGCGAGGTCATCTCGGTGCGGCTGGCCCTGTTCGCCGAGATGGTCAAGGGCAAGCCGTGGACGCCGGCCACGCTTCGCCAGGTGGGGGGTACCGAGGGGGTGGGCGTCGCCTTCCTGGAAGAGACCTTCAGCGCGGCCACGGCCCCGCCGCCGCACCGGCTGCATCAGAAGGCGGCCCGCACCGTGCTCAAGGCGCTGCTGCCCGAACCGGGGGCCGACCTCAAGGGGCACATGCGGTCGCACCAAGAGCTGCAGGACGCCGCCGGGTACGCCGGCCGCCCGCAGGAGTTTGCCGACCTGCTGCACATCCTGGATACGGAACTACGACTGGTGACGCCGACCGACCCGGAAGGGGTCTTCGAGGATGGACCGTCCGCTGCCGTCCGGGCGGCCGGCCCATCCTACCAGCTGACGCACGACTACCTGGTGCCGGCGCTGCGGCAGTGGCTGACCCGCAAGCAACGGGAGACCCGGCAAGGGCGGATGGAGCTCCTCCTGGCCGAACGGGTTTCCGTCTGGGGCGTCAAACAGGACAGCCGGCAGCTGCCCGGGTGGTGGGAGTGGTTGAACATCCTGCTATGGACGCGGTCCAGGAACCGGACGCCCCCCCAGCACCGCATGCTCCGGGCCGCCACCCGGAAGCGAATGCTGCAGGCGGCCGTCCTGGTCCTGGTCGCGACCCTGTTCGGCTGGGCCCTGGCGGAAGTGTACCGGGGTCCCGTGAAGGCCGACCACCTCGTCGAGTCGCTGGCGACGGCGGACATCGAACGGGTGGAGCAGATCATCGAACAGCTGGACAGCCGCCGCGGCGGCGGCTGGATCGACCCGAAGCTGAAGGCCCTCGTCGCGGCCCCCCCCTCGGCCAAGGCCAAGCTGCATGCCAGCCTGGCCCTGCTGCCGGTCGATCGGGAGCAGGTGGAGTACCTGGAGCAGCAGCTACTCGAGGTCGGGCCGGATGAGGCCTTGGTCATCACCCGGCGTCTGGTTGAAACGGACCACCACCGGGAGGTGACTTCGTGGCTGCGGACCCTGCTGAAAACTGAGCAGCGGCCGGACCGCCGCTTCCGCGCCGCCTGTGCCCTGTCTCCCCTTGACCAGAACGACGTCCTGTGGGAGCAGTGGAGCGACGAGGTCGCGGGTTTTCTGGTCAAGGAACATCCGGCCAGCGCCCGGAAGTGGGCGCTCCTTCTCAATAGGGTCCGCGTCATCATCCTCAAATCCGTGGAGAACGTCGTTCTCGATCCCAATCGGCCGGAGTCCGAGCGCAACCTCGCCGCCGAGCTCGCGATGGAGCACTTTCTTGGCACCGCTAGCATCGAGGCGGAAAGTCAGCTGCACTTCGCCCTGGAGGTCGAGGGGAAGCCCTATGAGATCCTGAGCCAGTTGGTCATCGCCGGGGGCCGGGAGTCGGCGGCCCTGGTCCAGGCCGAACTGAACAAGCAGAGCCCGGCCGACACCGAGACCCTCGATGGCCTGGCGCGACGCCAAGCCCATGCGGCCGTGCTCCTACTCCAGCTGGAGGAATGGGACAACCGGCGCGGGCCCCTGGATCGGCGCGGGCCCCAGGATCAGAGCGACGTCATCCGGGCGGACCGCATCTGGCCCCTATTCCGGGACAGCCCGGACCCCCGCCTGCGCAGTTTGCGTTCCTATCTCATCCACCGCTTTGCCCGGGTGGGCGTCGGTCCGGACGTGCTCGTCGAGCGATACGCGGCCGAGCGGGACGCGTCGGCCCGGCGGGCGCTGTTGCTGAGCCTGGGCGAGTTCGACCCAAAACACCAACTGCCCCCGGCCGCGCGGCAGCCGCTGGTCGAGCGGCTGGTGCAGACCTACCGCGACGACAATGACCCGGGCGTCCATTCCACCATCGACTGGCTGTTGCGCTCCCGCTGGGGCCACGGCGAGCAACTGGACAAGATCGACCGCGAGTTGGCCGGCAAGGGCAAGCCGGAGGGACGCCGCCACTGGGACGTCACGAAGCGGGAGGGGCACACACTGGTCGTGTTCCGCGACCCGGGGGAGTTCGCGATGGGCTTGCCGAAGGGCGAGCCGGGTCGGGGCTCGGAGGAAGTGTTGCACCCCCGGCGCATCCCGCGCTCCTTCGCCCTTGCTACCAAGGAGGTGACAGTCCGGCAGTTCCGGGAGTTCCTGCGGCTCAACCCCGGCATCCGGCACGAGTGGGGGCCGACCGACGAGCACAGCCCGGACCCGGACGGACCGGTCCTCGGCGTGACCTGGTTCGCGGCGGCCCAGTATTGCCGCTGGCTCAGCGAACGGGAGGGCATTCCCGAGGACCAGAGGTGCTACCCCCGCATCGACGAGATCAAGGACGGGGTGCGCCTGCCGGACGATGTCTTATCGCGGACGGGCTACCGGCTGCCGACGGAGGCCGAGTGGGAGTACGCCTGTCGGGCCGGGACCGTCACGAGCCGCCCCTACGGGGGCGGTGACGACCTGCTGGAGCACTACGGCTGGTACGCACGCAACGCCCGCGGCCGAGCCGGTCGCGTGGGAAGCCTGAAGCCGAACGACCTGGGAATGTTCGACATGCTCGGCAACGCCTGGGAGTGGTGCCACGACCCGCTGGCGTCGTACCTGCCGAGGCCGGCCGCGGACCAGGAACAGCAAGTGCCGGTCACCGCTGCCCATGAGCGCGTGCTCCGGGGAGGCGGGTTCTTCTCCGCGGCGCCGGACCTGCGCTCGGCCCATCGGATCGGGTCCCCTCCGCACGTGCCCTTCAGTCTGGCCGGCTTCCGCGTGGCCCGGACCTGGCGCTGAACCCCACGCTCCATCCGCCGCCCGCTCGGCTCCGGCCGGCCCGGGCACCCTTCCCGCGATCCCTGGTCTCCGACAAACCAGTGAGGGAGGGCGGCGATCATCGGCTTGCTTACGCCTCATTCAAAAATTCGTTCGAAAAATGTCAGAAGTTGATTGCTGGGGGAAGAGCCCTGCGGCTATTCTCCGAAGTGCGATTAACCCACATTATTGTGCCGTAGCCAAAGTCGTGTGACTTCGGCTGTAACGCCGCATGGCGAGCAGGTTTGTCACGAATTGGACTCTGAGCCTTGACGACCTCGCCCGGTGGATAGTGGGCCGGACCTACCAGTGGCGGGTTCCGTGGCGGTTTGCGGAGGACCCTGATAAGGCGGCCGTTCCCGGGCGAGACGCCGGCATCCTGTTGTTTGAAGGAGGTGCGCCATGAGAGCCCATCGCGGCGGCTTTACCTTGATCGAGGTGCTGGTCGTCTTCGCGATCATCGGGATCCTGATCGGCCTCCTCCTGCCCGCCGTGCAGAAGGTGCGCGAGGCGGCCGACCGCGCCACCTGCCAGAGCAACCTCAAGCAGATCGGCCTGGCCATGCACAACCACCACGACACCCACCACCAGTTCCCCAAAGGGTCGAGGAACGACAGGCCGTTGACGCTGGCGGCGCCGCGCACCACGTACATGATCGAGCTCTACCCCTACCTGGAACAGGGGAACACGTACCGACGCTGGAACCCCAACGTGCTGGTCGGGACGTCCGACGGCTACGGCGGTGTCATCCCGTGGTGAGCCTCCAGCAACTCGTTGGGGCCCGAGGCCCCGACCCGGACGGTCGTCCGGAATCTGGTTTGTCCCAGCGACGGGTTGGGTGGCGACACCTCAACGTATGCCCCCGGGGGGCGCGGACTGGGGACCTACAACCATAGCAACTACCTGGCCTTCTTCGGGGACCGGAACTTCGGCGCCGGACTCCCCCGGGCGGCGCCGCCAAACCGGAGGGCCGCGTTCGGCATCAACTCCAGCGCGAACCTGGCGGAGATCACCGACGGGACGAGCCAGTCCATGATCTTCGGCGAGTACCTGACGGGTCTGCCCCAGAACGAGGCTCCGGACGACTTGCGGGGCGTGCACTGGATCGACGTGCCGGGCATGAGCCAGCTCTATACCCACGCCGCGCCGAACAGCGCCCAGCCGGACCTGTTCAACCCGTCCGCACGATTCTGCCCTCCGTCCTACAACCGGCCCCACCTCAACTTGCCGTGCGGCGGCGGCAGTGTGAACGAGATGACCGCCGCCTCGCGGAGCCGGCACCCGGGGGGGGTGAACGTCCTCAAGGCCGACGGGTCCGTCGACTTTGTTTCCCAGAACATCAACCTGGCGACATGGCAGGCGATGGGGTCGATCTCCTGGGGAGAGATCATTTCCGGGGATTGAGGCCGGGTCGGACCGTCGGGACAGGGAGATTCAACCGTGAGAAGCGCGCGACGGATCTGGCTGGCCGCCGGCGGGTTGCTGGTTCTGGGGTGCGTGGCGTTGGCCGTTTGGTTTCTTCGGGATTCGGAACCCACGATCACGGGTACGGTGTGGTTGGACAACGAGCCGCTCCCCAGGGGATCGATCGCATGGATCCCGATCGAAGGAACTCCGGGGCCGGGCGGCGGCGGGGAGATCAACAACGAGGGGAAGTACGAGCTCCGCGGCCTGCGTCCCGGCAGGTACCGGGTGGAGATCCGGAGCACCCGCACGTTACCGGGGAGACAGGTCATGAACCCCACCATCCCGACGGAACTCGTCGACGAGGAGGTATCGGTGATACCCGAGCAATACAACACCAGGAGTAGCCTGATCCGAGAAGTCGCCCCAGGCTCGAACGTCGTGCATTTCGATCTTACAGGGGTCGCGGCCCGCAGGTAGGCCGGCGCCTCCTGGGCTCCCCGAGTGGGCCTCGAACTCACGACCTTGAACAGATGGCCCATCGCATTGCGCGCGTCGGTCACGTCGCCCGCGTAGCAAGCCAATATCCGTTGCGCGATCCGGTCCGGCACCCCGACAGTCAGCAGATGGAGTCTGGGGAGAGTGCTGCCGGCCCTCGCACTCCGACGAACACCGTTCGTCCCCGGCAACCAGCGATGGCGATCCGCACAGGCTGATGAACGGAGTGCCTGTGACCGTTCAAAAGTAGCTGCGAACTGTCACACCAACACTCGACCGCGTGGTCGGTCCGGTCGGTCCAGCCGCCGGGCGTGGGAGAGGCGGGGCGGGACCTGCGGACGCCGGGGGCCGCGGACCGGCTGGAGATAACGTTGACCGGGGTGGGGTCGGACTATACCGGAGCGATGCAGTTTTTCCGACAGGCTCCGGCCGCTCGCTCTGACTCGCCGGGCCGACTACCGGACGGGAACTCGGATGAGACGGAAGCCGATGTGGCTGTACCGGGTCGTCGGCACGTCGCCGGTGCGGAGCCCGGCCCGGCAGTTGGCGCCGGCCCTGAACCAGTCGCCACCCCGGTACACCCGGACCGAGCCCTCCTGGGACGAGGTCCACTGCCTCACGTTGCCGTGCATGTCGCAGAGCCCGAGCCGGTTCGGCGGGTACGCCCCGACTCGCGTCGGACGCAGCAGGTACGGCCCCTTGCCCGCGTTGCCGAACGGGTAGTTGCCGTTGAAGTTGGCCTGCTCCGAGGACAGGTCGTTGGTCGGCTGGCCGAAGTAGAAGTGGTAGGAACAGTCCGCCAACGAGGTGGCCCCCCCGCGACACGCGTACTCCCACTCCGCCTCCGTCGGCAGGCGGTACAAGTAGCCGCGGCCTCGTTCCTGTTCGTTCAGCCTCTTGAGGAACTCCTGCGCGTCGTCCCACGACACCATCTCGACCGGGAAGAGCTTCAGCTCCTCGTCGGAGATGTCCTGGACGGAGTACCGGCTCGTCCCCTTGCGGGAGAACCAGCTCGGGTTGTTCCCCATGACCGCCTGCCACTGCCCCTGCGTCACCGCGTGGACGGCCATCTCGAAGTCCTCCTGGATCTCCGTCTTCCGACCCCGCGCGGGGGCCGTCCACAGATGAGCCACCAGGCCCGCGGTCGCCAACGGCTGGCCTTGCAGGGCCAGACTCGCCGTGGCCCTCAAGACCTCCTCTTCCCCGGACGGCGTGCCACCCCAGCCCATGTAGAACGTCCCCTTCGGCAACCGCACAAACGTCATCAGGGGGCTGGCGTCGCGCTCCCGGACCGCGTCCGCCGGTTCGCACCCTCTGGTGTCGACGGTCGCCTCCCGGCCCGCCTTGAGCCACTCCTTGTGGAGGTCCGACAGGAAGACCAACTGGAGCCGGGCGTCGGCACCGAGGGTCAGCCGGTCGTCCAGATGCACCAACGCCTGGGGGACCGCCGCCTTTCCCGCCCCGTCGGCCGACTGCAGCTGCACCGCACCATGGACCTCCAGGATCATGGCCTGTGGAACTCTCCGGGCTATGCCGCGTTTCGCCCGGCCGATGACCTGCACCAATTCCAATCGCAGTTCCGTCTGGTTCGCGAACTCGACAGGGATTCTCGTCTCGGCCTCGTCCAGGAGTTGCCGGACGGTGACGTTCCCTCCCCGGTCGTCCGTCTCCGCCTTCTGGAAGATGCTCGCCAGGAACTCGCGGGCTCTCGTCGCTTTGTCGGCTTCCTGAAGGGCGATGCCCTTCTGCCGCTCCGCGTCGAGGTACTTCCACCAGACGCCGGCCACCCCCAGGATCGTCACCAGGAGCACGGTCGCAGCCGCACCGGTCACCGCCGGGTTTCGCCGCACCCATTTGACCAGCCGCTCCAGCTCGGTCGTCCGCCGGGCGGTGATCGGCCGGCCGTCGAGGAACCGCTGCAGGTCGTCGGCCAGCGCCCCGGCCGACTGGTACCGCCGGGCCGGGTCCTTGTCGGTCGCCTTCTCGACGACCGTCACCAGGTCCCGGGGGGCGTCCCGGCGGAGCTTCCGCAGCGGCGGCGGGCCCCCGGCCGTCACCTGCTTGACCAGCTTGTTGCGGTCCCGCTCCTCGTACGCCGGCCGCAGCGCCACCAGCTCGAACAGGGTCAGCCCGAGCGCGTACACGTCGCTGCGGGCGTCGGACCGGCCCTCGAACGCCTCCGGCGGCATGTACCGCAGGGTGCCGAGCAGGTCCCCGGTGCGGGTCAGGTCGTCCGAGTCGTCCGCCTTGGCCAGCCCGAAGTCGGTCACCCACACGACCCCGTCCAGGTCCAAGAGCAGGTTGGCCGGCTTGACGTCCCGGTGCAGCACCCCCTGCCGGTGGGCGTAGGCCAGCGCCCCGGCCACCTGCACCCCGATCCGGGCCACGCTCGCCCAGTAGGTGGTCCTCTTCCCCGATGTGCCGCCCACCGCGGACCCGGACTGGCCGGGCAGGTAGATTCCCGAGACGCTGTGCGAACCGGACGGGCCGCGGTCGGGCCGGGTGGGCGGC
>DATLIF010000177.1:0-7209 GCA_035539575.1 Fimbriiglobus sp.
GTCAGCCCCCTGAGGGGTTGGTCCCGGGGTGGGCGGCCCCTCAGGGGGCTGACGCCCCCCGCTCAGTGGCTCGTCGGCATCCGTCACAGGAAGCGCTCCCGGCCGTCCTTCTTGAGCTTCTCCACGATCAGCTTCACGTCGCCCTCGCGCTTGCGGTCGGCCACCAGCGTCGCGTCGCCGTCCTGGATGATGAGCAGGTCGCTCACCCCTAGCGTGGCGATCAGGCGGCCCGGCTCGCCGGCGATCACGCAGTTGGTCGTGTCGATGCCGGCGTGTTCGCCCTGGACCGTGTTGCCGGCGGCGTCCTGCGGGTTGCGGCGCTCCAGCGCCAGCCAACTGCCGACGTCGTCCCACTGGTACGGAGCCTGGATCACCAGCACTTCCTTCGCCCCCTCCATCACCGCGAAGTCGATGCTGACCTTTTCCAAGCCCTCGTACTCCTTGCGGAAGACCTCGGCACGCTGGGGAGTCGGCCACGCCGCGGCGATGCGGTCGATGGCCTCCGCCAGCTTCGGCCGCTGGCGCTTTAGCTCGGTCAGGATTGCGGACACCTTCCAGACGAAGATGCCGCTGTTCCAGTAGTAGTCGCCCGATTGCAGGAACCGCTCGGCCACGTCGGCGGTCGGCTTCTCCTTGAAGGCTTGCACCTTCGCGGCGGTCACGCCCTGTCGCTGGCCGACCGGCTCGCCGCGGTGGATATAGCCGTAGCCGGTCGCCGGGTAGCTCGGCGGGATGCCGAAGGTGAGGAGCGCGTTCGGTTGCTCGTCGGCGAACTGTTCGGCGGCGTGGGCGGCGCGCTGGAACTCCCGCTCCGGCTCGATGACGTGGTCGGCCGGCATCACGATCATCGTCGCGGCGGGGTCGGTCTGCGCGATGAGTGCCGCACCGAGGCCGATGCACGCGGCGGTGTCCCGGCCGAACGGCTCGCCGACGACCTGGTCCGATGGCAGTTCCGGGAGCTGGTTGCGGGCCTCGGCGACGTGCGGTTCGCCGGTGATGACCCAGGTGCGCTCGGCCGGCACCTGCGCGGCGATGCGGTCGAGCGTGCCCTGGAGCAGCGTCCGGTCGCCGGCGAAGGTGAGGAACTGCTTCGGCCGGCGGTTGCGGCTGCGCGGCCAGAACCGGGTCCCGCCGCCGCCGGCCATAATCATCGCGTGGAGCATTCGAGAGTCCAGTGTAGTCCGCTCGCTCCGCGAGCGGTTCGGCGAAGACCGCTCGCGGAGCGAGCGGACTACATTACAAGACCGCAGGCCCCGTGACCCGGAACCCCGGCGGCAGTTTCGCGGCACACTCGGCTGCGTTCAGGGCGAACACCGGCCGCACCTCGACCGGAACGCCATCCGGGACGGTCACGCCCGCGGCGGTCAGCCATCGGGCGGAGCGGTCGGAGATCGCGTTGCGGACCGCCTCCGGGGAGTCGCCGCCGGTCGCGTTCTTGAGCGGGGAGAACTCGTCCTCCCGGCGGACGCTCACCGCCAGCCACCGCTCGGCCAGCGGCAGCGCGTCGAAGACGAACATCTCGAACTTCAGCGCGTTCTCTTTTTCGGGTGTGACCGTCTGGCCAGTCGCGGGGTCGTAGAACGGCACCTTCTTGCGGGCGACGTGGTACGCCAGTCGGCCGGCGCCGGTCGTGACGCGCTCCAGGAACGGCACACTAAAAACGTGGATCGCCGGGCTGCCGGCACGGAAAAGCAGCTCGCCCGATGGCTCGCGCTCGGCAGCCATCTCGTCTGGCAGGTCGGAGTACTCGATGATGCCGCAACGGCCGTCCACCAGGGCGTAGATGCCGACCTTCTCCTCCTGCCTTTCCTTGAAGACGATCTTCGAGGACGCCTCCGAACCGGTTTCGATGTGCCGGCCGATGAACGCCGGGTCGGCGACGCTTACGAGCGGGTTGTCCACCTGGAAGTAGAAGACGTGCCGCACGCCGCGGGCCTTCAGGTCGGCGAGCAGCCCGGAGTCGGCCAGCGCGGTCAGCGTGCCGCCGTGGCCGTTAGGACCGAGGAACAGCGAGCCGGGCTTCTCCAGCAAGAGCTGGCCGGTCGCCAGGTCCAGGGCCGGCATCGACCCCTGCTGAAAGAACGTGACTTGCTCCGCGGGGAGGCCGAAGTATCGGTTCTCGCGGAAGTAGGCTTCCGTATCGGCGTGGGTGGCCGGGCTGGTCATCACCAGCAATGGGACCGGCTTGCCGTACTTGCTCGACAGCGCCAGTACCTTCTCGGCGTGGACCTGGAACAGGCTCGCACCCGACACCGGGCCGACCGGGTACATGCCCTTGGGCTTCTCGAACCCGAGCCGGCTGCCTTGCCCGCCGGCCACCACCAGCGCGGCGACCTCCCCGCGGCGCAGGGCGTCCTCACCCAGCGCGACCGCCGACGCGGGGATGGTATCGCCCGGCTCCACCGGCAGCGGGGCGATCCGCTCCCGAGGCGGCAGCACGGTGTGCGGCTCATCCTTGCGCTTGTAGAGCGCGTCCAACTCGGCCAGGTCCACGCCGGCGAGCTGTGCGACGAATGCGGCTCGCTCGTCCGCGGTGAGCCGGTCCCAGCCAGTGAGGACGTGCTCCTGGCGGTGCAGCCGGAGCCGGTGGTGCAGGTCGGGGGGAGCGTCAGTCATCCGCTGTAATCCTCGGTAGGGGGCCGCCCTCCGTGGCGGCCCCTACTAAAAGTCGAACCGTAAGCCGTCGTAAGCGGGGGCGACGCCGGGCGGCAGTTTCGCCGCCAGGGCCTCGTACTCCATCTCGTGGCCCATGTGCGTCAGGTACGCTTGCCTCGGGCGCAGGCGGGCGATCGCATCGAGCGCCTGGTCCAGGCTGAAGTGCGCCGGGTGGGGCTTGCCCGGCTTGAGCGCGTCGATCACCAACACGCGCAGCCCCTCCAGCAGCGGCCAACTCGCGTCCGGGATGCGGCTGACGTCGGTGCAGTAGGCCACGTCGTCGAACCGGAAGCCGAGCACGTCGAACCGGCCGTGGCCGAGTGGGATCGGCACGACTCGTTGCCCGAGGACCTCGAACGGGGCGGTTGTGATCCGGCGGAACTCCAGCTTCGGCAGCACCCCGGCCGGCAGATCGGACGCGGCCGGGTGGAAAGCGTAGCTGAACGTCCGGCGGATCACCTCTTCCACGTCGTCGGTGCAGTAGATCGGCAGCGGGCCGCCGAGCCGCTTCGGGAACAGGCGGACGTCGTCCAGGCCGAACAGGTGGTCGGCGTGGTAGTGGGTGTACAGGACGGCGTGCGCGATGGGAACGTTCTCGCGGACGAACTGCAGGCGCAACTCGGGCGAGGTATCGACGAGAAGGGTCCCGCCCAGCAGTTGAAGCAGGACCGAGGCGCGGGTGCGGTTGTTGCGGGGGTCCGGGGACCGGCAGACCGGGCAGTCGCAGCCGATCATTGGCACCCCGACCGAGGTCCCCGTTCCGAGGAAGACGAACGTGCGGCGCGCATCCATGCGGTGATTCTAGCGAACGTCCCGGCCGGGGTCCGGCCTGTGACCGCACCCCGGCCGAGCGCGATCAATGCCCGTCGGTCCGACCATTGCCGGTCAGGTGGACCTGCTTGTACCCGCCGGACGCGGCGAAGTACAGGATCAGCAGCAGGAACCCGACCGCCAGCACAGCCGGGACGGCGGCGGTGTAGAGCAGGGCGGTCTTCTTGCCGTGGAGCGTCGCCGGGTCGAGGTACTTCTTGTCCTCCTCGTAGTTCGGCTTGCCCTTCGTGAGCCACCAGGTTTGCAGCTCGGTCAGGTTCTCCTTGAGCTTCGGCTCGACCGGCTTGCCGGCCGCCTCTTCCTTCTGGAGGGTCTGGAGGTCCGACTCCAGGGTGGTCGCCGGCCCTTCCGGCGTCGGCTTCGCGTCCTTGCGAGCCTGCTCGACCTTGGCCAGGTAGGCGGTGTAGTCGTTGAACACCTTCAACTTGGCGTTGTCCAGCCCGGCGATCGGCGGCACTTCGTTCGGGAGGATCTCGGTGACCAGCGGGAAGTCCTTGGTGGCCGGTTCCCCCTTCTCATTGCGGGCGACGTAGCGACTGTAGGTGTCCGGCGAAGTCTCCTGGAGCCTCTGGACGGCGAAGTAGTCCTGCTTGTAGCCGATGCCCGGGCCGCCGAGCAACCCGGCGGCCATCATCCCGACCCCGCCACTGATGCCCAGCGCCAGCGCCCCGCCCTTCGGGAACCGCTCGGAGATCACCCCGAGCAGCGTCGGCCAGTAGAACGTCTTGCCGATCCCGTACACGGTGACGGCCGCCAACCACGGCCACATGCCATTGGTGAACGGTTGGCCGAGCAGCCACAGCCCGAGCGTGCCGAGGACGGCGCTGACAAACAGCAACCCGATCGGGTTGATCTTGTGAACGATCGGGCCGGCGAAGAACCGCAGGGTGAACATCAGGGCGTTGGTCCAGATGAACGCCCCCAGCGCCAGGTCCTGGTTCTCCAGCACGGTTTCGGTGATGTTCGTGATCCAGGAGTCGGTCCCGAGTTCCACGTACCCGACCAGGGCGTGCATCAGGTACAGGAAGGCGATGATCAGGTTGCCGGGGGCGAAGCGGGTGACGACACCATAGCCCAGCCAGACGGCGCCGGCGGCCACCCACCCGGCCCACTTGGGGATGTCGGAGCCGAGCCAGTCGTTGACCACCGGGACGAACTGGTTGCTCAGCAGCAGCCCGAACAGCCCGACCGCCACCGCGATCCCGAGCATCCCGACCTGGGCCATCATCTCCGACATGGACACGCCGGCGGTGGACGCCTCCGACCGCGGGAACGGGCGGTTGAACATCATCAGCCCGTACATCAGTACCGGGACCAGGAACACCCCGAGCTTGATCTCCCAGCGGATCGGCGTCGGCGACTGGTTGAACGCCAGTGTGATGATCGCCCCGAGGATCAGCCCGCCCGGCCAGCCGGCGTGCAGGATGTTCAGCCAGTGCGTCTTGTTGCGCGGGAACAGGGTCGCGGTCAGCGGGTTGATGACCGCCTCGCAGGTGCCGTTGCCCAGCGCGAACAGCCACATGCCGATGTTCAGGCACATGTACGCCCCGTCCTTGCCGTACATCCCGTAGACCGGGGTGGCGGCGAACGTCACCACGGCCGACGAGGCGTGCAGCACGAACGCGATCAGCATCAGCTTCCCGTACCCGAACCGGTCGGCGAAGAAGCTGAAGAAGATGATCGCCAGCCCGAACCCGATCAGCCCGCCGCCAGTGATCGTGCCGAGTTCGCTCTGGGTGAAGCCGAACTGCTGCCCCCAGTCCTTGAGGATCACCCCGCGGACGGAGAACCCGATCCCCGCGGCGATCAGGGTCAGGAAGCTGGCCCAGAACAGGAGCCAATCGCTCAGGCCGTGGCCGGCCCCGGGCCGGGTGTCGTTTTCGCCCATTACGGCAAACTCCGCGGGAGAGGGGGGTTCGGGTGTCGTGCGGCGATCTTACCGCTGGATTCTTTGAAGTGTCCAGGGAAAACGACCTCTCTCACTTCGCGGTCTTACGCAGATACCCGGCGAGATCGACCCGTCCGACTGTACGGCCTCGCCCCACCCCCCCCGGCGGTGGGCAGGGCAAAAAGGGTCGATTCACGTCCGGGGATGGTCCGAAAAACCAGTGTAGACGGACACCGGATGGACACGGTGCCGGCGCAGGATCGACCGGGGGGCGTGGGGATGAACGACCTGAACGTGCTTGCTTTGTTCAAGGGGAGCGAACGGTTCATCTTCGTGTTCGACGACACCAGCCGGGACGACGTCCGCGACGCCATCCGGGACGCGGCCGCCGACCCCGCCGTGGCGATCAACTGGTCCGACGCCGCGGTCCTCATCGAGCGAGCGGCACAGTCCGCCGAGCCGTTGGAGGTGCAAGCGGCCGAACTTGCCGACAAGTCGGACGAGGAGCCAGCCCGGTTCTGAAAACAAATCCCAAATCCCAAGCACCAAATCCCAACACGGAACGGTTGGATTCCTTGGGATTTGGTGCTTGGGATTTGGGATTTCTCCAGTGACACTCGAACAGAGCCTCGCCGACTTCCTCACCCACCTCGGGCTGGAGAAGAACTCCTCCACCCAGACGGTCAAGTCGTACCGCGAGGATCTGACCCAGGCCCTTGGCTTCCTGCGGGACCATCTCAAGAAGTCCGCCATCGAACCCCGCGACTGGAGTACGCGCGCCCTGCGATCGTTCGTGGCGTGGCTGCACGAGCAGGGCTACGCCAAGACGACCGTCGCCCGCCGGCTCGCCGCGGTCCGCTCGTTCGGCAAGTACCTTTGCCGCGAGGGCGTCCTGAAGTCCAACCCGGCCCAGGCGCTTCGCGGTCCCAGGCAGGACAAGAAGCTCCCGCATTTCCTCACCGTCGCCGACGCCCGCAAGCTCCTCGCGGCCCCGTCTGACACGCCGCCACTCGGCCGGCGCGACCGGGCCATCCTGGAGACACTTTACTCTGCCGGCCTGCGGGTGAGTGAACTGGTCGGCCTGAACCTGGACGACATGGACCTGTCCGACGGCGTCCTGGTTGTCCGCGGCAAGGGGAAGAAGGAGCGGCTCGCCCTACTCGGCGGCCCGGCGAAGGCCGCCCTGACGGCCTGGCTCGCCGACCGCGGTGCGCTTCTGGCGGATCGGAAGTGTCAGTCGCCGGCCGTGTTCGTGAACAAGTCCGGCGGCCGGCTGACGACCCGCAGCGTCGGCCGTCTGCTGGTCAAGCACCTGCGGCAGGCGGGCCTCGACCCCCGCACGACCCCGCACACCCTGCGGCACAGCTTCGCCACCCACATGCTCGACGCCGGCGCCGACATCCGCGGTGTGCAGGAACTCCTCGGCCACAAGAGCTTGAGCACAACTCAGGTCTATACCCATGTCACCACCCAGCGACTCCAGCAGAGCTATCACAAGGCGCACCCCCGCGCGTAGCCGGCAGCACCCCACCGGAAACTAAGGCGGTTCGCACGGTCGTGCTGTCGGACGGCCCGCCGCGGCCGCGGCCGGACTGTACGCCGCCACATTTCATCGTGTGCCGTCGCGCAGACTTGGGAGTCGCCCTCGCCGTTCTGCCCGTCTCGCCCCCAGCACACGCACGAGGTACCGCATGCCTGACCTGTCCCCGCGCGTCGCGACCGGGCTGCTCGCCGCCGCCGCGCTGGCGGCCGGCTTGCCGGCCCGGGCCGCCGAATCGGCCGCGGTCCAGTGGAGGACCGACTACAACGCGGCCCGCAAGGAGGCACAGGAGAAA
>DATLIF010000178.1:0-6432 GCA_035539575.1 Fimbriiglobus sp.
GCGCCTGTTCGGGCTCCGGGGGTGCCGGGGACGGTGGGGTGATCCTCGCTCCGGGTCGGGCTCGTGGCCCGAGGGGCACACGGTCTACCCCACCTGTTCCCTTCGGTGTACGAAACATACAAGGGGTCATGGGCGCCGACGCCCTGCTCGCGGAGATCATGCGGCGGTCGGACTTCATCTTCGCCGGGTGGAATGTCCTGCTGCTCGGCGGGATCGCGCTCCTGGCGGCGATCGGGCTGTTGCCGGCGCTGCGGGCCGATCGCCGGACCGCGCGGGCGCTGATGGCGGCGTTCGCGTTCTTCGCCGTCACGCACCTGCTCGGCATGCTGCACGTCACCAAGCAGTGGGCGTCCCTGACTGAGGCGCTCAAGCACAAGCTCGCCGCCGACCCGACGCTGGCCGAGAAACTCGACTTCGCGGTGATGGCCCCGCACCTGAGCTGGATCGTGCCGTTCCACCTGGCGTTCGACGTGTTCGTGATCGCCGCGGTCTGGTGGCTGACCCGACCGCGGCCGGAATAGCCGTTGGGCTGTTCCCCGCGCCGGAAAAAACGGTAAACTCGCGAAATCAATCTGCTCCCTGGCGGGACCTATCTGCACGGACGGCCGGTAGCCGAACGGACTCGGGAGGATCATGCCCGCCTCACGCCTGCGCGCCGCGCTGCTGAACCACCCCCTGGCCCCCGTCGCCGACCCGCGGCCGGACGGGGAACTGCTGACGCTCTTCGTCCAGCGCGGCGACGAGTCGGCGTTCGCCGCGCTCGTCGTCCGCCACACGCCGGCCGTCCACGCCGCCTGCCGGACGTGGCTGCGGTCGCCGGCCGACGTCGATGACGCCGCCCAGGCCACGTTCCTGGTGCTGGTGCGTCGGGCCGACTCGATCCGCGACCCGAAGGCCCTGCCGCGGTGGCTGTACCGCGTCGCGGGGAACGTCGCTCGCCGGCTGCGCAAGCAACTCGCGAAGGCCGGACCACTGCCGGCCGACGTACCCGACCGCGCGATACCTGTGGTAGATGACCTGGCCGACGTGGTGGCCGAGGAGGTGGCCCGGCTGCCGGAGAAGTACCGGCTGCCGGTGCAACTGTGCTACGCGGCGGGGCTCAGTGCCGCGGCCGCGGCCGAGCGGCTGGGCTGCCCGCGCGGCACGGTGCTGACCCGGCTGGCGCGGGGGCGGGATCTGATCGTGCGCCGGCTGGCCGCCCGCGGGGCGGCCCCGGCGGCGCTGCTGGCGACCCTCTCGGAAGTGCGGGCTGTGGCCCCGGGCTGGGTGGCGGCCACGACGCGGGCGGCGAAGGGACTTCTGGCCGGGGCGTCCCCGGCGGTGTTCGGCGTGTCCGACCGGACCGTCACGTTAACCGAAGGAGCGGTGCGAGCCATGACGTGGAAGAACCTGCGGGCGATCGCCGCGGTGGCGATGCTGGCCACCGGGCTGATCGGGTTCGTGGTCGGCCAGTGGGCCTCCGCCGACCCGAGCGGCCCGCCCCGCAAGCCGGCCGCGGACGGCACGCCAGACCGGACCGAAGCCGCGGAGCCGGCGAGGGACGCGAAGGCCGACGACGCGAAGCCCGCCCCCGGCCGCCGTCGCGAGGCGGTGATCCGATTGCCGATTGGCACCTTCGTGAAGGAGTTCGACGCCCCGCCGTACGGGTCCGGGCGGCTCATCTGGGAGTACCAGGAGGATCGCGTGCTGGGGCGGGTCGAGGCGTCGGTGATGGGCGTCGAGGTCGAGCTGGCGACCGAGGCCGAGATCTCGCTCAGCGCCAACGGCACCATCTACGGCATCCTGAACTCGGTGAAGCTCACCCACGTTCGCATCCCGGAGGGGGGCGAGTTGGCCGAGCTGAAGCCCTACGTCGGGCTGTGGCCGGTGGTCGAGCCACTGGTCGCCGAACTGACGACCGACCTGCCGTTCAGCTACCAGTTCCGGGTGAGCGGCGACCGGCTGTCGATCCACAACTTCCGCATGCTGCTGGCCGGCCCGAATCCGCTGGGCAAGGTGGCGGCGGTGGCCGGCGACCTGCGCGAGGCGGCGGGACTGCTGATGTACTTCCAGGCGGTCGGGGTGGCAGTCGAGGGGTCATACGCCGCAGCCGATGCAAAGGAGAAGGAGACGCCGAGGGCACGGCCGACGTTCAAGAAGCCGCCAGCTCGGACCGCCGCCCCGCTGACCCTGCCGTCGAGTTCGTATCTTTCACCGACAGCGCCGGAGGGCCAGGCCGACGCCCCGCTGCCACATCAGCCGAAGGACAGGTGATCGACGGCGCCCCGCGGCCGTGGCAGAATGGTATTCCTTCCGGGACCGTTCTGCCCACAGCCGGAGGCACCGTGCCAGACAACCCCGGCACTTACCGCTTCTCCGAGGACGAGCCGCCACGGCGTCGGAAGTACGTCCCGCCGCCGGGCGCCGACCCGCACCCGGAGTTCGATGAACCCGAGCCGTCGCCGCTGGGCCGGTTCGCGGGGCTGGACCCGCTGCCCTTCATCCTGGCGCTGGTGGCGGTGCTGTGGGTCGGGCTGGGGCTGGCGACGCGAGTGTGGCCGTGGATGGGCCTGGTCCTGGCCGGAGCGGGGTTGCTCGTCTGCCTGGCCGGGCAGGTCTACCTGCACTGGCTCATCTTCCGCGAGGACGAGCGCCACGGCTGGCTCTCGCTGTTCTCCGACTGGTATCGGGTGTTCTACCTGCACCAGAACCCGGAGTTGACGTGGCGGCCGATGCTCGTGACCGCCTGCGGGCTGTTGATGATCCTGACCGGAGTGGCCCTGTTCCTGGCGAAGATCAAGCCCGCCGGCCCGTGAGGGCCTCCGTTGATCTCGTAGGGTGGGTCAAGCGAGTCTTCGAGCGCCGACCCACCCTGCGAGAGAGTTGTCTCAGGCCGGCTTCTGGAACATGCCGAACACCGCCAGGGCCACTCCGACGACCGCGAGGACCAGGCTGGCCAGGATGATGAACCGGGTGAACGCGTACATGTTGTGGAGCTTGCCGAGGGCGTTCATCAGGTGCCAGATGTCCTCGTTGCGGGTCTGGACGATGCGGCGGAACGAGTTGGATGCCCGGGCGGTCCAGAACCCGAACGCCAGGCAGAAGAGGGCGCCCGCCCCGAACCCGACCACGGGGATGAAGTCCCGGACCGTGCGGACCTCCGCGGCGGTCTTCAGGATGGCCACGATCTGAACGCCGCACAGGGTGGCGAAGGCGACGCCGAGCAGTTGCAGCAGGGTCGCGGACGTGGACATGGCGTCCGAGAGGCCGCCTATGGTGCGGCCGTGCTCGTCGGTGAACTCGAACTGGGCCGACTTGAACTCCGGCTTCGGGTCGGTGCTCATGGCGAACCTCGGGACGGTGAGCGAGGAAACGAGTCGCCGACATTGTAGCCGCCTTCTCGTTCCCACGCTCCGCGTGGGAGCGTTCTTCGGACGCTCCGCGTCCCGAGCCTGCACGTGGCGGTGAAATCCAGGGATGACCGGTTAGCTCCTGGGCGGTGTAAGTCGCGACGTGGAGCGTCGCCCCCGTGCGTTCCCACGCGGAGCGTGGGAACGAGGTGACGAGGAGATGCTTAGCTGGCAGTCGGCTTATCGGGTGAGTCGGCGTCAGTCACTCGTGTTGATTCGGAGGAGGAGGCATCTTTCGTATCATCCTCTGACGACTTCGCCGTGGTCCTCAGTGTGCGGTTGGCAGCGCGGGATACGAGCCTCTTTGCAGCCTCTGCCTTATCGCCTTCAAGCACTTCTCGCTTGATTACTTCCTGTTGCAAGACATTTGCGATCTCGGCAATCTCGACACGAATACCGGGCGATACCCGCCGGACCTCTCGGCGTATGACTTCAAGAATGGGTTCGCTCTGAAGCAGCGCGCCGAAGACGAACCGGCTTAATGCTTGACGCTGCGCGTGGTACTCTTTGAGCGTCTCCTTCTGCCAACTCTCTTTCGATAGCATCCAGAGCAGTTCGATGTGGTCTTCGTTCTTTGCGTTCAGTTCCAAGAAGTTGAACTCGACCACCAGTTCATGGTCGATTGGTTTCGTGAAGTGAACCCTGTAAACGCGCCAGAGAACACCCGAACTGAGCACAACCCAATCGACGCCCTGGTTTGCTGCGTAGTCCACAGCCTGCTTGACGTAGGCGTCTTTCAAGTCCATGCCGATCGCTTTCAACTCAAGCAACAGAACCAAGGTTCCGTCCAGCTTGATCGCGAGATCGACAAATGTGCTTTTGATGCTGTGTTCGGAAGTGATCTCCGTGTACTTGTCGTATCCGAACACTTCCTGCAGCATGTCGGCGACGATCACGACCGTATCCGACTCGTTGATGTCGCGGGCTTTTGCGGCCGTGAGGATCGGTTGAAAGCGCTTGATCCCAGCAACGATGCGGGAGGAAACTCTGCTTGGAACCGACGCCATTGGGCAACTCCAGGTGCAAGTCTACCAACACCATAGGTCACTTCGAGGCAAGTTACCAGTATGAGCTGCTGCCAGCAAGAATTTGCCGTCGTAGAGTTGCTCGTGCGACTCATTCGGCCTTGTGTACCGCTAGCAGTGTGAACGTCGGGCCTCGCAGACTCGACCCGACCTACAAGACTCAAGGTCAGTCAGCCTGGTACGCCACCACGAACAGCCGCCGGAACGGGAAGAGCAGCCGGCCATCCGCTTGCCGCGGGTAGGCTCGCTCCACACCGCACAGCAGTTGCCGCTCGAACTCGGATCGCTCGGCGTCGTCGGCGCATGCCGCCAGGAACGGGCGCAGGCCCGTGCCGCGGATCCAGTCCACGATCGCCGACGGGCCGTCCATGACGTGCCAGTACTCCGTCACCCACAGGTCCACCCGCGCCGCCAGCGGCGACAGCGCGTCGTAGTAGTAGAACCCCGGTCGCTGTACCGTCAGCGCGGTTCTGGCCGTCGCCGGGTGGCCGCGCCAGCCGGGGCGGTCGGCGATCTCCTCGATCAGCCGGTGTAGCGGCGACTCGAAGTGCGCCGGGATCTGAATCGCCAGCGCGCCGCCGGGGGCCACCAGCTCGAACAGCCGCGGGATCACCGCCGCGTGATCCGGCACCCACTGGAGCGCGGCGTTCGAGTAGATCACGTCGAACGGCCGGTCGGCGGACCACGTCGCCAGGTCGCCGAGCACCCACCGGCCGGCGGGGTCGGACGCCTTCGCCGCGGCGATCATCTCGGGGGAACTGTCCACCCCGACGACCTCCGCCGCCGGCCACCGCGCACGCAGCACCGCCGTGCTGTTCCCCGGCCCGCAGCCGAGGTCCGCGACCCGTGCCGGCGACGCCAGCTCGATCCGCGCCGCCAGGTCGATCGCCGCCTGCGTCCGCTCGTGGCCGAACCGCAGGTACAGCTCCGCGTCCCAGTTCGCCATCGGCGTAGTATCCCATGTCGGTGACGGGTGCGTAAGGGCCGGCGGTTTTGCCTCCCCGCCGCTGCCGCGCCCGGCTACACTCGGAGGACATTGCCGCCCGCGGAGGGTTCGCCGATGGCCCGCTCGATTCTCCTCCTCGCGGCACTGCTCGTCGCCCTCGCGGCCCCTGCTCAGGATAAGGCCGACGGTATCTCCGTGGACAAGGAGAAACGCACCGTCACCGTTGCGGCGAAGGTCGCCCCGAGGAAGCTGCCGCATCTCGCCGAGGTCTACCCGATCGAGGTGATCGCCACCTTCCCGTACCGCGAGGGGGTCAAGGGCAAGGCCCACGAGACGGTGGTCGTCACCGAGGCGAAGCCGAGCGACGTACACAAGGCGCTGGAGTCGCTGGGCCTCAAGCCCGGCAAGCCGGCCCGGGGCGAGGGCGCCGCGGCCGAGGGGCCGGACGTGGACCTGTTCGTCGAGGTGCCGCAGCCGGGCGGCACCACGCGGCGACTGACGCTCGACCGGGTGCTGATCGACCCGAAGACCCGCAAGCCGATGCCGAAGGTGAAGTGGAAGTTTACCGGCTCGGCGATGGCGCAGGCGGCACCGGATAAGCCGGAGAAGGTCTACGGGGCGGACGTGACCGGGACGCTGGTGGCGGTCTTCCCCGTGACCGACGAGACGGTGATCCAGTCGAGCCTGACCATGAAGGAGGAGAAGTACCTCAAGCTGGAGGTCAACAAGGACGTGCTGCCGAAGGAAGGGGAACCGGTGAAACTGGTCATCGAGGTGCCGGGGAAGTGAGCGCGATGCCGAAGCGAACGTTGGTGGTCGTGATGGTCGCCGCTCTGGCCGCTGGCTGCGGGCGGTCGGGCGGGGAGCCGGCCCCCGCGCCGGTGCTCGCTGCCGTTGTCGAGCCGCCGACGCCGCCGGCCCCGGTCGGTCCCGAGCCGGCGCCGGCCCCGCGACCGGCCCCCGAGCCGTTCCGACAGCCGGCCGACGCCGCCGGCAAGACCGTGGCCGCCGCACTGGCCCCCGCGGCCCCGTCGGTTTCGCTGCCGCGTGCCGCACCGAGGCCGCGCACCTC
>DATLIF010000179.1:0-3661 GCA_035539575.1 Fimbriiglobus sp.
TTGGCGAGGCTACTCTTGCCGACGTTTGGGGCGCCGGCGACCGCGACCCGCCAGGGCCGGACCAGGTGCCGGCCGACCGGGGCGAACTGTGCGAGCGAGTGAAGCCGGGCCACGCCGCCCTCGCGGTCGCCGCGGTCGAGGGCTTCGATGACGTCCGTGATGGTCCGGCGGAACGCGCCGTGGTACTGGTCAAGCAGGATCGACGCGGTTCGGAGGGTCGGGGCCTTTGTGAGCGGCTCCAGGGCGCGGGGATCGCAAGCCCACCCGTGGAAACGGGTGGGCTTGCGATCATTCCACTCGACCTCAGTGCAACCAGCGCGGACGAATTGCTCGACGACCCAGCGCACGACCCGCCGGCCGCCGTGACAGTGGACCTCGATCCACGGCTCCGGGTCGAGCGCCTTCACCGCGACGACCACCTCGTCCCCCGGCCCGTCGCCGAGGGTGCCGAACCAGAACCGATTCGCGGCGGGCTGGTCCGGGAGTGGCTTCTGGCTCGCAGGGCGGAACTGTGACCGCACAACCGGCCAAGCTTCCGGGCCGGCGACCGCAACGGTGGCGATCGCCCCTGTCCCGGCGGGGGTTAGCGCAGCGACGCGGGTCACGGCAGTGCCTCCGCGGCGAGGCGGATACCGTCCAAGGTGAGGGTCGGGTCGATCTCGAACTTGCTCACATCGGCCGTGAACACGAACCCGCGGAAGTACCCGGCGTCACCACCGGTGGCGAACACCGCGGGCGGTGTCTCGCGTCGTGAGGCCCAGTCCCAGACCATCTGGTCCGCAACCCCCAGGATCGCGTTGGCGATGCCGAGTTCGATCGCCGTCTCGGTGTTCTCGCCCCAGATCGTGACGGGCAACTCCGGGTCGATTTCGACCAGGGGCAGTTTGGCGGTGTATTCGTGCAGCGACCGCGCCATGAGCCGCGGACCGGGCAGGATCGCACCGCCGCGGTGCATCCCGGACGATTCCACGAAGTCGATGGTCATCGCGGTGCCGACGTTCAGAGCGATCGCCGACGCCCCGAGCGGTGCGCGCCGCCACGCGGCGAACGCGGTCAGCAGTCGGTCGATTCCGATTTGCTCCGGCTCTTCGACCGCCGTGACGAACTCGAACGGGACATTGTCGTCGAATACGTCCCCGTTGAAGAGGTCGTTCGTGACCGCCCTGGCTGACATGCCGTGCGCGGTCAGCCAGGCTTCGAACCTGTACATGACGCGCGGCACCACCCCCGCCAGAGCCCAGCGGGCGGAGGCAGTCAGCCCCCAAAGCTCACAACACCGTTTCCAGCCGACCGGGTCGTCGTGGTCGAATGCCACGACTTCGGTGATGCGGCCACCGGACACCAGCCCCCACTTGATGCGGGTGTTGCCGACGTCCACGACCACGTCCGGGGTCACGGCAGCGCCTCGCCGGTGCGGATGGCCTTCTCGGTCGGGAACTCGACCGGCTTTGCTCGCTCCTTCGCTTCGCGCTCCTGCTGCTTGATCTCAGCGAGGAGTTGCGCAGCCTGGCCGACTAGTTGGGACAGACCTTGCCCGGTGACAGACGAGATCAGCAGCACCTCGCGGCCCAACTCCGCGGCCAGGCGGTCGCGGACCGCGTCGGAGCCGGTCAACTCGGCCTTGCTGACGCAGACCACTTCCGGCTTCTCGGCCAGCGGCTGGTTGTAGAGCGTCAACTCCTTGCGGATTGCGTGGTGGTTCTGCACCGGGTCGGCGCCGTCCGTCGGGAACGGTTCAACCAGGTGGATCAGCACCCGCGTCCGCTCAACATGCCGCAGGAACTCGTGGCCGAGGCCGATGCCCTGGCTCGCGCCCTCGATCAGCCCCGGCAGGTCGGCCAGCACGAACGCTGCGTCCCCGCCGAGGGTCACGATTCCCAGGTTCGGGTGCTTGGTCGTGAACGGGTAGTCGGCAATCTCCGGCGTCGCCCGGCTCAGCCGCGAGAGCAGCGTGGACTTGCCGGCGTTCGGGAAGCCGATCAGCCCGGCATCGGCGATGACTTTTAATTCCAGGGAGACGTGCCGTTCCTCACCTTCCTCGCCGGGATCGAACTCGCGCGGGGTGCGGTTGGTCGCGGATGCGAACGCCTTGTTGCCGCGGCCGCCGCGGCCGCCCTTGCCGACCGTCACCTCGTCGCCGACCTCGACCAGGTCCTTGAGGACGTTGCCGCGATCGCGGTCGCGGACGATGGTCCCGGGCGGGACCGGGATGATGAGGTCTTGCGCATCCTTACCGGTGCAGAGGCTGGTGCCGCCGGGCTCGCCGTTCTTCGCGCGCCAGTGCTTCTTGTGGAGAAGCGGAGCGAGGTTATCGGCATTGGCAACGGCACGGACGATGACCGACCCGCCGCGGCCGCCGTCGCCGCCGTCGGGGCCGCCCTTGGGGACGTACTTCTCCCGCCGGAAGGACACCATCCCCCGGCCGCCGTTGCCGCCCTTGACGTACAACTCGACGCGATCGACGAACATGCGAAACCAGTGGTGAGGTGGCGGGGTCGTGAGGTGGTGGCCCGGGTTGCTCGACACAACCTCACCACCATACCACCCATTCTACATCCGCTCGACGGTTCGGATGCCGAGCAGGTCGAGCCCCTGGCGGATCACACGCCCCGTCAGGTCTACCAATAATAGGCGGCTGTCGCGCAATGCCTGCGTCTCGGCGGTCAGGACCGGGCAGTTCTCGAAGAAGCCGCTGAACGCCTTCGCCAGGTCCCAGAGGTAGCCGGTGACGTGGTGCGGCATCAACTCGGCCGCGGCAGTCAGCAGGGCGTCCTCGAAGCGCAGCAGTTGCAGTACCAGCGCCCGCTCGGCCGGGTGGGTGATGGCGACGGCCGGCGGGTCGGTGCGAAAGCGGTCCTCGTCTACCTGCCCCTTGCGGAAGATCGCCCGGCAGCGGGCGTAGGCGTACTGCATGTACGTCCCGGTGTTCCCCTCGGTGGCGAGCATCTTGTCATAGCTGAAGACGTAGTTGCTGGTCCGGTTCTGGCTGAGGTCGGCGTACTTCATGGCTCCGACACCGACCGCGCTGGCGATCTCGGCCTTCACCTCGTAGGTCAGGTCGGGGACGTCGTGACCGTGGGCCTTCCGATCGGCGTAGCTCTCTTCGTACTTGGACTGTGCCTTCAGGATCGCCTCGCCGATCAGTTCCGTCAGTTCCGGGGCGCCGCCCTTTCGTGCTCCGAATGGTTTGCCGTCCTCTCCGAGTACGGACCCAAAGCTGATGTGTTGCATTTCGACGTTCTCATACCCCCAGCGGCGGGCCTGGGCGAAGAACGTCTTGAAGTGCAGCGCCTGGCGGAAGTCCACCGCGTACAGCATGGCGTCCGGGTGGAACGTGTCCATGCGGTACTTCACCGTGGCGAGGTCGCTGGTGGTGTACGTGAACGCCCCGTCCCGCTTGCGGATCAGCCCCGGCGGGTCTTCCGTCTTCTGCTCGTCGGCCGTCGGTATGTTCCCCTTCGCGTTCGGGATGACCACCGCCCCCTGGCTCTCCGTCGCCAGCCCCTTCGCCAGCAGGTCGACCACCACCGCCGGCATCATCGGGTTGTAGAAACTCTCGCCCAACTCGTGGTCGAAGGGCAGGATGCCGAGCCGGCGGTAGATGCGGTGGATCGCTTCCAGGCAATGCGGCATGAACTGGTGCCACAAGGCGACGTTGTCC
>DATLIF010000180.1:0-10480 GCA_035539575.1 Fimbriiglobus sp.
GTGTCGGGGTGCCGCCGGCGGTCCGCGACCTCCTGTTCCGCTACGACTTCGAGCAGTTCGGCCCCTTCCGCATCCCGCCGGCCCTGCCCACCGGCCCGACCCTGTGACGGACTCCCCCTGTGTACTTCATCGGGATTGAAACTTCCTGCGACGAGACGGCGGCGGCGGTGTTCACCGACGAGTTGCGGGTGTTATCGAACGTGGTCGCGTCACAGACCGACCTGCACGCCCGTTTCGGCGGGGTGGTGCCCGAGATCGCCAGCCGTGCCCACCTGCGGAACCTGCTGCCGGTCATCGACGAGGCGCTGTCCCGCGCCGGGATCGGGCTGCTGGACGTCGGTTGCGTGGCGGTCCACCACACGCCTGGGCTTGTCGGGGCGCTCCTGGTCGGAGTCAGCGCGGCGAAGATGCTGGCGCTTGCGCTCGGGGTGCCGCTGATCGGGGTGAACCACATCCACGGCCACGTCTTCGCCTGCCGACTGGCCGCCGAGAGGGACATCTTTCCGTGCGTCGGGCTCGTCGTCAGCGGCGGGCACACCGCCCTGTTCCGCTGCGACAGCGCCCTGTCACTGACGATGCTCGGCGGCACCCGGGACGATGCTGCCGGGGAAGCGTTCGACAAGGTTGCGGCGATCCTCGGCCTCGGCTTCCCCGGCGGACCGGCCGTCGAGCGTGAGGCGGCCGCAGGCGACCCGACCGCGTTCCGCTTCCCGCGAACGTTTCTCGACGAGGACCGGCTGGAGTTCAGCTTCAGCGGGCTGAAGACGGCGGTCCTGTACGCCTGCCACGGGCAGAACGTGGCGAAGGCCGCGCCGCCTCCGCCGGGGAAGAAGCGGGCCGACCTGGCCGCGAGTTTTCAGGAGGCGGTCGTGGACGTGCTGGTCGGCAAGTGTCGGCAGGCTCTGCGGCGGAGCGGCCTTGGTCGGCTGGCGGTCGGCGGCGGGGTATCGGCGAACAAGTTACTCCGGGCGCGGCTGGCGGAGATGTGTTCAGCAGAGCGTGCCGAGTTGTTCATCCCGCCGTTGACTCTCTGTACCGACAACGCGGCGATGGCGGCCCTGGCTGTTGAGAAGTGGCGTCTCGGCGAGTTCGCACCGCCGGACCTGGACGCCGAGCCGAACACGATTTGAACGACTGTGGAAAGCAGAACCGGGGGCATTCAGCCCCCGGTTCGCGTCACTTCTGTTCGAGCTTTGCCAGTTCCTTGTGGAGTTGCTCGCGTTGCTCCTTCGGGAGGTATGTGCCCGGTCCGACCCGGGCCTCCAACCTCTTTCGCCGCTTCTCCTTCTTCTTCCGCTTGACTCCGGCCGGGTTGCCCATCGTAGCTCTCCGCTTGTGTCCCCGCCGCCCAGTGGCGTCGCGATGGGTATTAAAGTATCAGGTCCATAGGCGATTTCGAGCCTCCCGGTGAATGCACAGTCCTCACAGGCCCGACCTGTCACTCGCCGACTGTGGACCGTTGTAACAGTACTACCAGGGTGGTCTGGACGACCCGGCCGCCGACGACTTTCCAGCCGGCCGGCACCGGGAACGAGAACTGACCAGTAACTCGTTGGTCGGTGTGGACGACCCACACCCGCTCGCCGGCCAGATCGGCCGGCTCAAACCGCCCGGCCCACGACCGCCACCCGCCGGGGATCGACCGCAGGTAGTACTCGTACTCCCAGGCGTTGACCAGGACCGGGTCCGCCGAGCCACGATGCCGCAGGACGAACTCGGCCGCCTCGTCACACCCGGTGCAGTCCCACGGCATCGCCGTGCGGTACGCCGCCTGCCCGACCGGAGCGAGCGCAATGGCCATCACCACAGCGGCCGACGCTCGCGACCGGCGTGCAACCCACGGCAGCACCCGACGCAGCCCCTCGGCCGTCAACAGACAGACCGCCGGCGCTGCAAACACCTCTAGCCGTGAGCCGCCGTAAGGGTACTTGTGTAGCAATGCCGCCACGAGAGCCAACCCGACCGGGGCGAGAAGTACCCAAACGAACTGCCCGCGGCCGCGCCGCCCGAAGGAGACCGCACCGACGATCGCGAGCAGCACCGCAACCTGGCCAGCCGGGACCAGGCAGTACCGTGCCACCTCGAACGTGCCGGCCGCGGCCCACACCGGCACGACCCACGGCCGCGACCAGTCGGGGAAGTGGTCTGACCAACAGGAATCCATAGCTCCGTTCCGCTGGGCGGCGGCCGGTCCGAGGGCCAGCGCGACGAACGCCAACCCGACTGTGATTGCCAGCACGCCGAACGCCGCCCGGTCGCGCCAGCTCGCACGTCGCAGGATCGCCGATGGAAGCAGGCCCAGCAGCAGGCCGCCGAAGACGAAGCACGCCGGGTAAGAGGCCCACAACGCCAGTGGCGCCGCAGCCGCGGCTGGCAGACATCGCCGCCAGAGTTGCCAGTTCATTGTGTGGGTGAACCACCACCCGGCCGCCACCGCGACCAGTACGTCCAGGGAATACGGCTTCGCTTCACTGGCATGCCAGAGCAACCGGTCCGACACGGCAAATAGCCCGACCGCCAGTGCCGCCGCGTGGGGGCCGAGTGTCCGGCGAGCAAGCGCAGCGAACGTCACGAGAGCCAGGCACGACGCCAGGAACGGCACCAACCGCAGGGCATACTCACCGTCGCCCAACGCAAGCACCGCGGCTCGCTCCAACCACAGGAACAACGGCGGTGCCGCCTCCGCGTGCAAAAGCGGGCCGAGCATCTCGGCGAACGACAACTTCAGGACGTTGACGACCAGGGCCGCCTCGTCGTGCCAGACCGGCGGGCAGCGGAGGTAGTGGTACGCCCGAAGGGCTAGACCGATCAGGACTGCGAATGTAACCCAGTGCCCCGGACGGGACAGACGCCGCATGACCGGCCCTCCTGGCCAATATGCGGAATAACCTGCGGCGGCGATGGTGGTCAAGAGAGGTTGCGGAGGATGGGCCGCGTGCCCCGCGGCTACCTGTCCCGGCCAGCGGCCTTCAGCATCTCGGCCGCCTCCTTGCGGGTCGTCTCGGACCGGGCCTCGCCGCGCAGCATGATCGCCAACTCCTCGACCCGCTCGCGCAAGCCGAGCGGCGCGATCGTGGTCGTTGTTCGGTTGCCGGCCGACTGCTTGCGGATGGTCCACTGGTGCGTGGCATAGCTGGCCACCTGCGGCAGGTGGGTGACACACAGCACCTGGTGCGTCGCCCCGAGGGCCGCAAGCTTGTGGCCGAGTACGTCCCCGAGCCGGCCGCCGACGTTGGCATCGATCTCGTCGAAGACCACCAGCGTGCGTACCGGGTCGTGCGCAGCCAGCACCGTCTTGAGCGCCAGCATCGCCCGAGATAGTTCGCCGCCGGACGCCACCTTCCGCAGCGGACGGGCCGGCTCGCCTGGGTTGGCCGTCAGCATCAGTTCCAGGTGATCGGCCCCGAGCGCCGGCACGTCGCCGGAACTCGGGTCATCGCCGAGTGGGACTGGTTCCAGCACCGCGTCGAGCTTCGCCTTGCCCATTTGCAGGTCGGCGAGATGTTTCTGCGCCTCGGCGGCGAGCTTTTTCGCGACCTTTGCCCGCCCCTTGCTCAGGACCGCGGCGGCGTCTTTCAATTCCGCGAACGCCGTCCGCAACCGGCCGTCGATCCCGGCCAGGTCGTCCTCCTGGCCCTGGCGTGTACGCTCCTGGGCGTCGAGCCCTGCCCGGTAGGCGATCAGGTCAGGAACAGTCTTGTCGTACTTCGCTTCCAGCTTGTGCAGCGCCTGGAGCCGCCGCTCGATCGTGTCCAGCCGCTCGGGGTCGGCCTCGAACGCCTCCGACAGGTCGCGGCACGTCTCGGCCAAGTCCTGCACTTCCGGCCTGAGGGCAGTCAGCCGCTGACCCACCTCGGCGAGCTTCTTGTCCAGCCCGGCCCACTTGCCGGCCTCCTTGGTCAGTCGGCCGATAACCGCCGCCACCGACCCCTCGTCGTCCACCAGTCGGCCCGCGACCGACGCGGTGAACGCCGCCAGCGACTGTGCGTGCAGCAACTTCTCCCGCTCCAACTGGATCGCCTCGAACTCACCCTCCTTGAGCGCGGCCGCGTCGAGTTCTTCCCGCTCGAAGCGGATCAGCGCGAGTTCCCGCTGGCGGGCCAGTCTCGCCTCGGACAGCTCACGGTGCCGCCTCCGCAGTTCCCGCACCTGCTCCGCGCCGCCTGTGTAGGCCGCGCGCAGCTCGGTTAGCTTGCCGAAGGCGTCGAGTAGTTGAAGCTGGTAGGCGGGCTGGAGAAGGGAATAACTCTCACGCTGGCCGTGAACGTCCACCAGCATTTCTCCCAGTCGGCGGAGCGTGCCGACGGAGATCGGCTGCTCGTTGACCAGGGCCGTACTGCGGCCGGACCGCGTCAGTCGCCGCGTCAGGATCAACTCGTCCTCGTCGAGGGTCGCCTGGAGAAGATCCTCGGCCGCGGACCTCTGACCCGGGCGGGTCAGTTCGAACCGTCCGGTGACACGCAACTCCTCCTGACCGGCCCGGATCAGGTCCGTCGAGCCGCGCTCGCCCAGCAACAGTCCGATCGCCCCGAGCAACAGAGACTTGCCGGCCCCGGTCTCTCCGGTCCACGCGCAGAACCCCGAGGCCAGTTCGACCCGGACGTCCTCGATCACGGCAAGGTTCTGGACGGACAGCTCGCGCAACATACCCGCATGGTACGTCAGTTCACCGGCCGGGTGAAGGTCGGGCGTGGTTGCGACCGGTGGCCCGCGGCCGTACCCTAACACCCGACCCTCGACACACGGGACCGACCTCGACATGCAACCGAAACTCCGCTGGGGCATCCTCGGCGTCGCCGCCATCAACGACCGCCTGATGCCCGCGTTCCGGGCGTCTCAGACCGTGGACCTCCAGGCGATCGCCAGCCGCTCGTTCGAGAAGGCCCGCGACGCAGCTGCGCGGAACCACATCCCGGTCGCCTACGGCAGCTACGAAGATCTGCTGGCCGACCCGCGCATCGACGCCGTCTACATCCCGCTGCCGAACCACTTGCACGACGAGTGGACGCGCAAGGCCGCCGACGCCGGTAAGCACGT
Source organism: Fimbriiglobus sp. (assembly GCA_035539575.1). GTDB lineage: Bacteria > Planctomycetota > Planctomycetia > Gemmatales > Gemmataceae > DASSAT01. The sequence goes on from DATLIF010000180.1 coordinate 5,038, forward strand.
CCTCTGCGAGAAGCCGCTGACCTGCGACGCGAAGTCGGCCGCGGACCTGATCACTTACTGCCGATCGAAGGGCGTCCGGCTGATGGACGGGTTCATGTGGCCGCACCACCCGAGGACGCACAAGTTACGGCAGTACCTCGACAGAGGCGCGATCGGCGAGGTGCGAAAGGTGGTGACGGGTTTCACCTTCCACCTGGCCGGACTGCCAGTGTCGAACATCCGGTTGCAGCGAGACTGCGGCGGCGGGGGCCTGCTGGATGTGGGCTGCTACTGCGTCTACGCGATCCGCTGGTGGATGCGCGCCGAGCCAGTCCGGGCGTGGGCGCGGGCGACGTACTTCAACGACGTGGACGTGGCCATGAGCGGCGTGCTGACGTTTGCCGACGGCCGCACCGCGAGCTTCGACGCCGGGTTCACCCACCCGCTGCGGACGTGGGTGGAGATTGTCGGCAGCGAGGCGACGGTGCGGGTGCCGAACCACTGGATCCCCGACGACCGGGCCGTATTCGAGGTACTCCGCCAGCAGGGCGACTTCGGGCACACGGTCGAGACGGTCGAGACGCCCGGCGAGAACCAGATGGTCCACATGCTCGACGACTTCGCCGCTGCCGTGGCCGAGGGGCGCGAGCCGGTCCCGAACCCGGACGAGGCGGTGAAGTCGTTGAAGGTTATGGACGCGCTGGCCCGGTCGGCACGAGAAGAGCGTGAGGTGGAGGTGTAATCCCGCCGGCCGCGCCGTGATTCGTTAGGGCGGCGCCGTCACCTACGGCATCGTCAGGCCGCGCTCTTCCCGCCACTTTGCAGCCGCGTCCCTGTCCTGTTGGGCTTCCGCCTGCTCGATCAGCCAGTCCAGGGTTTCGCGCATCCGGGCCCGGTCCGCAGGCGGGGTTCTGTCCGCGCGTTCGCTCATGCCCTGGTATCCGGCATGGAGCAGTGGCCCGGCCTCCGCGTACTTCTTCTGGCCGAGGAGAGCGCCCCCGAGGAGGGCCTTCGTTTCGAACGCCTTCCAGTGCGTGGGTGTGGTCTTCTCGTAAATGGCCAGGGACTCGCGGAGGATCGGATCGGCCCCGTCGCTCTTGCCCTGCCGCAGTAGATTCAGGCCGAGTCGGTTCAGGAGGTAGGCGAGTCTCGTCTGATTCGATTGCCCCCCCTTGCGGGCCTGTTCGACGAGCCATCGGTATAGCGGCTCGGACCGGGAGTATTGGCCGCCGCGGTCGTAGGTCTCGGCCAACATCCCGGGAACCCACAGGAGCCGCGCCGGCATGGGGCCGGGGATCTGCCGGGCGCGCGCCAGTGCTTCCTCCATCCGGGCGATGCCGTCGGCCTGCCTCCCCGCATCGCGGTAGTTGACGCCGAGGTTGGCCAGCGTCAGCAAGGTGTCGGGGTGGTTCGGCCCGAGCCGGGCCTCGCTGAGCCGGAGTGTCTCCTCGAACAGGGGTACGGAGCGATCGAGCTTCCTGGCCTTCCAGCAGGATGCGGCCAGGTTATTGAGTGTGGCAAGCGTCTGGGGGTGGTCCGGGGCAAGCCGGGAGCGGCAGCCGTCGAGTACCTTCTCGTACAGGACGATGGCGTCCATCGTCCGGCCAACCTCCAGGTACGCCCCGGCCAGGTTGTCCAGCGCGGCGAGGTTCGACGGGTGCTCCGCGTCGAACTCGATTGCCATGACATCGCGAACCCTCTCGAGCAACGCGACCGCGTCTGCCGGCCGGCGCGCCTGTCGATACGCTCCGGCCAGGTTGTCCGTGGTGATGAGGGTGTGCAGGTTGTTCGGCCCCAGCCTTGCCGCCCGGGCGTCGCGCACTTTCTCGAACAGGGCAACTGCCTTGAGCGTCTGGCCGGCATCCAGGTACGCCCCCGCCAGATGGTTCAGAGCGGTGAGCGTGGACGGGTCGTCCGGGCCGAACTCGGCCGTCATGGTGTCGCGCACCACCTCGAGTAACGCGACGGCTTCGGCCGGCCGGCCGGCGCGTCGGTTCGCCACGGCCAGATTGCCCCGGGTGACGAGTGTACGCCGGTGGTGTGGCCCGAGCACCTGGGACATCAACTCGGCAGCCCGGGTCAGGTGGGTGATCGCCTTCTCGTAGTCGCCCACGCCCATGTATGCGCGGCCGACCGTATTCAGAATCTCCGCCTGGACCCGCGGCTGCTTCGGGAACTTCGCCTCGATCCGGTCCGCGGTCAACTCGACTACCGCCCGGTCGAGCAGTTCACGGACGGTCGGATTCTCACTGGCCTCAAACCCGCCGCCGGACCGCCGTGATGCCTCAGCCTGCTCGAAGGGGTCCGCCTGACGCAGCAATCCGACTTGCAGGAACTTCTCCACCGCCTCGGCGACCCGTCTTTCTTCATCCGCCCGGTCACGTTCGGCGTCGGCGCGCTGCCGCTGACTGGCTTCGCCCTCGGCCCGCGCGGCCTCCCGCCGAGATGCGTCCGATTCCGCTTGCCGCGCCTGCTCGGCCCGGACCAGCCCCCAGGTCGTGCCGGATAGGCCACCCAGTAAGGCGACCAGCAGCAACACCGCCGCCAGCACCGGACCCCGATGACGACGCACGAACTTACGCAGCCGGTAACTCGCGGACGGCGGGCCGGCCAGGACCGGCTCGTTGCGGAGATACCGCCGGACGTCCGCCGCGAGACCGCTGGCGGTCTCGTAACGGCGGTTGCGGTCCTTTTCGAGGCACTTCATCACGATCCAGTCCAGGTCGCCGCGTACGAGTTGACCAAGCCGCCGCGGGTCGCTGCGGCGGTTGATCGACACGGTATCCGCGGCCCGGGCCAGGGTGCTCAGGCGGGCGCTCGGGGCCGGCGGCTCCTCCTCGCGAATGATCCGGCGGACCTCGTCGTAGCTCGCCTTCCGCAGTCGGTCCTCATCAAACGGCGTCGTGCCGGTCAGCAACTCGTACAGCAATACGCCCAGTGAGTAGATGTCGGTCCGCGTGTCGGTGTCCTGACCGCTCATGCCCGCCTGCTCGGGGCTCATGTACAACGGCGTGCCGAGCACCTGGTTGACGCCGGTCTGGACCGCCTGATCGGCCAGGTCCGGGCCGACCGCCTTGGCAACTCCGAAGTCGATCACCTTGACCACCGGCGCACCGTCGCGCGAGGCGATCAGCACGTTGGTTGGCTTGACGTCGCGGTGAATGACGCCCTTCTGGTGGGCGTGCTGAACGGCCTGGCAAATGCCGATAAACAGCCCCAGTCGCTCTTGCGTTGACAGGTGGTTGTCGTCACAGAACCGGGTGACGGGGGAGCCCTCGACCAGTTCCATGACGAAATACGGCCGCCCCGTCTCGGTGGAACCGGCGTCGAAGACGCGGGCGATGTTCGGATGGTCCATCAGGGCCAATGCCTGACGTTCCTGTTCGAACCGGGCGATGACCTGGCGGGAGTCCATCCCCGGCTTGATGACCTTCAGCGCCACCTTGCGGCGGACCGGCCATTGCTGCTCGGCCGCAAAGACCAGTCCCATCCCCCCTTCCCCGATTAGCTCCAGCAGCAGGTACGGGCCGACGGCCGTGCCAGGCTCCTCGTAGAGGACCCCAGCGGAGACAGCCAGAGCGGGCGCGGGGGACTCCAGGAAGCCCGCCACCTTGGACTGGGCCAGCAGCAACTGCTCGACCCGCCGCCGCAGCACGGTGTCGTCGGCGCAGGCGTGATCGAGGAACGCCTCGCGCTCGCCCGGGGAGGCGATCTGCGCGGCGTCCCAGAAGAGCCGGTCGATGCTCCTCGGTTCCATACGGAAAACCCGTTCCAGGTCCCTATTCGTACGTCAGTGCGAAAACGGACGGCGGCGCGCCTCACGCGGGCGAAAAGTCCCACTCAATCGGCCGCCTGCTGGTCGTCGCCGGAGATCGCGCAGTAGAGCCAGACCTTGGCGTAAGCCCAGTAACGGTCAGCGGTAGCGCGGGAGATGCCAAGGGCGTCGGCGGCCTCCTGGACGGACAGGCCGCCGAAGTAGCGCAGCTTGACCAGATCGGCTTTCCGGGGGTCCTCTCCGGCCAGCCGGTCGAGAGCGTCGTTCAGTGACAGGAAATCGTCTGCCGACTCCGGGGTGTACGCTGGCGCCTCCTCCAGATCGACCCGCCGGTAGGCGCCCCCGTGCTTGAGGCCCCGCTTCCGGCGTGCATTCTCGACGAGGATTCGCCGCATGGCCTCCGCGGCCGCCGCGAAGAAGTGCCCCCGGCTGTTCCAGTGTTGCGCCGCACCCGCGTCCACGAGGCGCAGGTACGCCTCGTGGACCAGGGCCGTCGCCTGGAGGGTCAGTCCCGGCCGCTCCTGGGTCAGACGCTGGGCGGCCAGCTTGCGCAGTTCGTCGTAGACGAGCGGGAGTAGTTCGGCGGCGGCTGTCGGGTCCCCGGCCGCCGCCGCGTCGAGCAGTTGGGTGACAGGGGACATGCCGCCGAGCGTACCCGCCTCCGGTCCAGAGGGCAAGCACGACCTCGGTCCAGACAAACCGACGTCCCCGCACAACTTCAGTACATCAGCCAACGAACACCCCGCCGGCGAACCCGGGAAGGGCGTCGAAGGCGAACAGTTCTCGCGGCTCCCCATTGGTCGGCGCCCCCTGGCCGGAGTACCCGGTAACCTGGCTTCCGGCGCCAGTGCCAGACCCAGCCACCAGGTCCGCGTATCCGTCCCCGTCCAGATCCCGCGCCGTCACGCGCACCCCGCCCCGGTTGTCCGTGTCCCCGGCGAAGAAGTTGGCCCGGACGTCCTGACGGCCGGCGAGCAACCCCTGCCCACTGAGGGCGAACAGCCGCGGCCCACCGCCGGGACCGCCGCCGGCGATCACCTCAGCGTACCCGTCCGCGTCCAGGTCCCCGCCAGCCACGAAGACACCATTGCGTAGCGTCGGCTCGAAGACGAAGAAATCGCCGAACGGCTTGGTCGGGGTGCCGCCGAGGCTCGTGCCGTCGAACACCGCCAGCCGCGGGCCTCCACCGAACCCAGCCGCGATGAGCAGGTCGGCGACACCGTCGCCCGTGACATCGGCTACCGCCGCGCGGGCGCCGCCGCGGAAGTTCGGGTCCTCGATCCCGAAAAAATCCGCGATCTGGGTGAACCCCTGCCCGGAGAAGACCCGAGCCCGCGGGCCACCGCCCTCGTCGGGCATGATAACCAGGTCGGCCAGCCCGTCGCCGTTCAGATCCCCGGCCGCCACGAACACGCCGCCGGTGAAACTGCTCTCGAACGGGTCGATACGGAACAACTCGGCCTTCGTCTTCCCGTCCAGCACGACGACCTGCGTCGCCCGGCCGGGACCAGTTCCGACCGCCAAGTCCGCCTCGCCATCGCCGTTGAAGTCCGCGGTCGCAACTCGCACCCCGCCTGTGAAACTCGACTCGAACGGAGTCAGCGTGAAGGCAGCCGACCCACTACCGGTGTAGTGCATCACGGTCGGTGCGCTGCCGGCCCCGGCCCCCACGGTGAACCTCTGTAAACC
>DATLIF010000181.1:0-3519 GCA_035539575.1 Fimbriiglobus sp.
TCCCCACCTTCAGCCCGGCCGTGAACTACGCCGCCGGCATCTACCCCCAGGAGGTGGTCACGGCCGACTTCAACAACGACGGCATTCTGGACTTCGCAGCCGCGTACGCCGGCAGCGACATCGTGATCCCGGACCCCGGCACCGGCGCGGTCGGCGTGCGCCTGGGCAACGGCGACGGTACGTTCGGCTCGGCCATCAACTCCGCCGTCGGCCACTCCCCCACCTCCCTCGCGGTCGGCGACTTCAACGGCGACGGCAAGCTCGACCTCGTCACCGGCGACTACAACTACGGCGGCACGACCACCGACGTGACCGTGCTCCTCGGCAACGGCAACGGCTCGTTCCAGTCGCCGGCGAGCATCGACCTGGGCAACCCCTGGTTCGACTACGGCGTGGAGTCCGTGGCCGTGGGCGACTTCAACGCCGACGGCAAGCTCGACATCGTTGCCGGGTTCAACTACTACTACTACCCCTCGCTCGGCTTCTCCTACGGCGAACGAAGCGCCGCGGCCGTCCTGCTGGGCACCGGAACCGGCACGTTTGAAGCGCCGCAATGGTCCTTCCTCGACGAGGGGTCCGCCACCTCCGCGGTCGTGGGCGACTTCAACGGCGACGGCAAGCCCGACATCGCCTCGTCCTCCTGGTCGGGCTATACCAGAGTCCGTTTGGGTAACGGAGACGGTACGTTCGGCTCTCCCACGTTCACTTCCGGGTACTGGGGATCGCTGGTCGCAAGCGACCTGAACAACGACGGCCATGTCGATCTGGCGATCGCGGGTTACGCCGGCGTGGCCGTGTTCCTGGGCACCGGGACCGGCTCGTTTGGCGCGCCCCACGTCTACGCCGCCGGCGCCAGCTACGGAGGCCTGGCTGCGGCCGACTTCAACGGCGACGGCAAACTCGATCTGATCGCTTCGAACTATTCGGGCTACGCCGGGACTGTCGACGTGCTGCTCGGGGACGGAGTCGGGGCCTTCGCGCAGCCCGTGTATGCCGCCGTCGGAGCGGTGCCGGTGGGCGTGGCGGTCGGCGATTTCAACGGCGACGGCTTGATGGACGCGGCGACTGCAAACAACGCCTCCCACAACGTCTCGGTCCTGCTCAACGACGGCATTTGGGACGGGTCGCCTCCCCCGCCTCCCCCGTCGGTCAGCATCGGTGACAGGGCCGTCACCGAGCGCAACACGGAAACGACCTCCGTCACATTCTCCGTCACCCTGTCCGCCGCCAGCAGCCAGCCGATCACCGTCGCTTACGCCACCGGCAACGGCAGCGCCACGGCCGGCAGCGACTACCAGGCCGCGAGCGGCACCGTGACCTTCGCCCCCGGCGAGACCAGCAAGACCCTCACCGTGCTGGTCAACGGCGACCGCCTCCCCGAACCGAACGAGACGTTCGTCGTCAACCTCAGCGGAGCGACCAACGCGACCATCGCCGACAGCCGGGGCGTGGGCATGATCGCGGACGACGAGCCCCGGATCAGCATCGGCGACGTGACGAAGTCGGAGGGCAAGAAGGGCAAGACGACCCTGTTCACGTTCACGGTCATGCTCTCGGCCGCCTACGATCAGCCCGTGACGATGTCGTTCCGGACCGTCAATGGCACAGCGACCACCGGCGACAACGACTACGTCGCCAGGACCGGCACGCTCACGTTTGCCCCCGGCGAGACGGCGAAGACCGTCACGATCGAAGTGAAAGGAGACACCAAGAAGGAGGGAGCCGAGTACTTCTACCTGGATCTGTCCGACAACAGCGCGAACTCGCTGTTCACCAAGAAGCGCGGCACCGGCACCATCCTCAACGACGACTGACCCGCCGGCCGATACGGTGCCGGTCGCGGCCCTCCCCCCGAGGAAGCCCTCACCGGTCCGCGGGCCGGTGTTCGCGCGGGTCAGCGGCACGCTCGACGGCGACCGGTCCAGCAGTGCTCAGGCCTCACAGGTCCGGGAGCAGGTCGGCGTGGTCTGCTCCCGCGGCGCGGGCCGGGAGTTCGGTCAGGAGGTGCCTCAGATACGCTCACGGACCGCCGGGGATGACGATCTCGACGGTCGGGTCGGGGATCACCCGGACCGCCGCGAACGACGGGCCTGGGGTGGGCGAGATCGGCGCGTTCGGCGATCGCTTACGGCGGACGAGTTGGCGCCGCTTGGCGAAGAAGGTAGACTCGCCGATCCCGCGTGCGGCACAGAATGCGGCAACGGTCTGGCCCGACTCCTTCCAGGCGGCGATCGTGTCCCGCCAGAACGGGTCCGCGCGACGGTGGCGACGGGTCTTCGGCATCAGCCGGGCCTCCTCGTGGGTGAGAAAGCCCGATCCTACCCGACCCCACAAGGCGTCCCGAAACCGGACGCTTACCGATCATCGCGCTTTCGTAAGACCTAGAACTTTGGGAAAGTGTACCGGGAGGTCGGCCGGCGCGAAGGTCAGTCATGATTGCTGCGACGATCACTGTCCGTGGGTCTGGTGGTCTTCTGGTAACCTGATGCTGCCAGGATAGCAGTCTCGTGAAGCGGGGGGACCTTTCACTGATGGTCGTGTCTTCGACTACGCCGCTACTACACCATTTGAGTGGCATAGTACGCCGTTTCTAGGCGTTTTCACGCAACGGGTATCGTGCCTTGCAAAGCTGGCAGATAGTTGTAGAGTATCTGGTATTACTAGATGTCTCCGGCGTTACTAATGGGTCTGCGGCTCCCGCCTGTCAACCGGTTTGTTGTAGGTTTGAGTCCTACTCGGGGAGCTGAATCGGAGTGACCGCGCCCGCGGCCTGGCCTGCCTTGCGGCTGACCAGATTTCAACGCCGTCATCGGTATTCCCAGGCGAAACATTCGGTGCTCCTCAGACATCTTGCCGCACGACAATTCTCGGCGATGCCGCTTCCCACCGCGATGAAGTGCAACAGCACGTGACGCGTTTCGTCGCCGCCACCGACTCTCTCAACTCGCGTTTCAACCCAGCCTCGCCTTCGCCTCCGCCACCTCCGCGGCGCGCATGGCCTGGAACCGTTCGAGGTACTCCGAGACGCGCGGCGACGGCTCCCACTTCGCGCACCGGTCCCAGGTGCGCTCGGCGCGGGCCGCCTGCTCGCGGAAGCTCTCTGCGTACACCACGCGGCCCTTCTCCACCAGCTTCACCAGGAGCGGTTCGCCGTCGATCTGCTCGCTCGTGTCCGCGACGACCATCGTGTCGCCGCGGCCGTACACGCGGATGTACCCCGGCACCGTCTCCTTGCCCGGCGAGTTCGAGAACTTGATGTTCGGGTTCGGGCCGGTCGCCGTGCGCTTGAACGCGGCGCTCACGGTGTCGCGGTGGACGAGCCGCCACCAGTAGCCGCCCGCGCCGGGAAACAGCATCGTCGGCTCCTCGCCGGTCTCCGCGCGGAAGATGTCGTACACGCGGCGCACGCCGTCCGGCGTCACCTCGTCCTCGAACACGATCGTCCGCGGCGGGATGCCCAGCTTCTTCATCTCGTTGAAGTACAGTACGCACTGCGCCGCGATGTTCCCGCTATCGACG
>DATLIF010000182.1:0-4915 GCA_035539575.1 Fimbriiglobus sp.
CCGCCGCACCGGGCGAGTCGGTCCCGCCGCCGGAGCGGACCCTCGCCGGCAAGCCGACCGCCACCCTGCACCTCGCTGTCCGCAAGGCGTGGAGCGAGATCAAGCTGGACGGCGCTGACCCGGTCCGCGTCACCCTGACCACCGACGCCGGAGAGGTCGAGTTCACCCTGTTCCCGGACCTGGCACCGAACCACGTCCGCAACTTCCTGGCGCTCGCGAAGGTCGGGTACTTTGACGGCCTCATCTTCGAGCGCGTCGTCCGGCAAGAGGCGGTGTCCGCCGACGGTGCGCCGATGAAGATCGAGTTCCTGACCGGCGGCTGCCCGGCCGGTGAGGGGAACTCCGGTCAGGGGCACCTGGGGTACTTCCTCAAACCCGAGTACAGCGAGTTGACACACGACGAGGGGACGGTCGGATTCTGGCACGAGGCGGACGACGACGCGAGTGGCACCCGGTTCTACGTCACCCTCGGCCCGTGCCCGGTGATGGACGGCAAGTACACCGTCGTCGGCAAGGTGTCCCGCGGGATGGACGTGCTACACAAGGTCGCTGCGGGACGGACGAAGGAGCCCGAGTTCGAGCGGCTGTCAGCGCCCGCGGTGATCCGCAAGGCGGAGCCGGCGCGCTAACCGGGGTGTCACGCTCCCCCCGCCATCGGGTACGATCACGATAGACCCGATCACAGCCCAGGACGTGCGACGATGGCCAAGTCGAAGGCCGCCCCCCGGCCCGAGAAGGCGGACACGGCGACCGACACCACCGAGTACACCGTCGTAGCGCGGCGCTACCGGCCCCAGCAGTTCGCCGACCTGATCGGCCAGGAGCACGTCGCGAAGGCGCTGACCAACGCCCTCACCACCGGCCGGGTCGCCCACGCCTACCTGTTCACCGGCGCCCGCGGGGTCGGCAAGACCTCCTGCGCCCGCATCCTCGCCAAGGCGCTCAACTGCGTCACCGGCCCAACCGCTACCCCGTGCGACAAGTGCGACGTCTGCCTGAGCGTTGCCTCCGGGGACGACGTGGACGTACTGGAGATCGACGGGGCGAGCAACAACAAGGTGGATGAGGTCCGCGATCTGCGGCAAAACGTCGGCTTCCGCCCGCAGCGGGCACGGTACAAAATCTACATCATCGACGAGGTTCACATGCTCTCCAACAGCGCGTTCAACGCGCTCTTGAAGACGCTGGAAGAACCGCCGCCGCACGTCAAGTTCTTATTCGCTACCACCGAAGTTCAGAAGATCCCGATCACGATCCTCTCCCGGTGCCAGCGATTCGACTTCGCGTCGATCGGTGCGACGAAGGTGTTCGAGACGCTGAAACACATCGTCGGCAAGGAGGGGCTGAAGGCCGACGACGAGGCGCTGCACATCATCGCCCGCCGCGCCGGCGGGTCGATGCGCGACGCCCAGACGCTGCTCGACCAGTTGCTCGGGTTCAGCGAAGGACCGCTGACCGCGGAGACGGTCCACGCGCTGCTTGGCACCGCCGGTGACGATCGCGTGGCCGAACTGGCCGCCGCGATCCTGGCCCGCGACGCGAAGACTGCCGTCGAGCAGGTAGCCGCGGCCTCCGACCTCGGATTGCAGTTGAGCGAATTGCTCGACCAGCTCATCGACTACTGGCGCGGGCTGATGCTGGTCCTGGTGGCCGGCGACGCCGCCCGGGACCTGCCCGGCACGCCGGCCCTGCACGACGCCATACGCCGGCAAGCTGCCGGAACGACCCTCGACACCGTTCTGGCCGGGCTGGACGTGCTGACCACGACCAAGACCCGGCTCCGCGGCAGCCCGCACACTCAGGTTCTGTTGGAGGTGGCCGTCGTTCGGCTCTCCCGGATGGACGAACTTTTGTCGGTGTCCGCCCTGGTGCAGATGGTTGCCAACGGGCCGGCCGCCCCCCCACCGGGCAAGGCACTGCCCAACCGCCCGGCTACCGCCGCACCAGCTCGACAACCGATAGTTCCGCCGGACCCCTCAAAAAAAAACGGCCTGAACGGGACTAACGGAACGCACCAACCCGTTGCCCCGATTGGGGATGAATCGACAGGCGCCTTTCCAGTCGTGTGGGAGCGTGTGCTTCAAGACGTGGGGCCGATGCGGAGTACGCAACTTCGGACCACTGGCTTGCCTGCAATTCTCGGACCGAACTCACTGGTAATCCGCTTCCCAACCGGCTACAGTTCGGCATATGAATCGTGTGCCAGCGAATCTGGAATCGAGGTGATCCGACAGGTCCTCAAGCGGGTGACCGGCAAGGAATGGTCGGTTCGGGTCGAACAATTGGCCGGCGTAACAGCCGGCCCGGCCCCGCCGGGGGTGGCCATACCGCCCCGGCCCGAGCAGCGGGCCAAGGATCTGCTCCGGCTGCCGCTCTTCCGGAAGGCCGCCGAGGTGCTCGGCGCCCAGTTGGTGCGGGTGGATGATGGGTTCGACCCGCACGCGGATCGTGAACCGGTGTGGTCCGCGGACGGCCCGACCGCCGCCCCGGACCCCGACGAGGTGTGAGCGATGTTCAAGGAACTCGGCGCGATGATGAACCTGCTGGGGAACAAGGGGAAGCTCCAGGAAGAGGTCGGCAAGTTCCAGCAGGTCGTCGCCCAGATCACCGCCGAGGGGACGGCCGGCGGCGGCATGGTCACGGTCAAGGTCAGCGGCAAGCTCGAGGTCCTGTCCTGCACCATGACCGACGAGGCGCTCAAGTTAAACGACCGGGAGATGTTGGAAGACCTGGTCGTGGCGGCTACGAATCAAGCACTCGGCAAGGTACGAGAGCAGCTCGCCGCGGAGTCGGCGAAGATGGCCGCCGCGATGGGCCTGCCGCCCGGCATGCTGAGCGGACTGGGTGGCGGCATCCCGGGGATCGGTTGAACAGTTGGCAGCGGCAGTTGGCAGGAGGCAGTCTGAGAGCGGCTGCTTTTTACTGCCTCCTGCCAAATGCCGCTGCCAACGGAACGCGGAGCGTGCCGTGGCCGAACCGCTGGGGGTGATCGCGAACCTGGCCCGGGAGTTCACCAAGCTCCCGGGAATCGGCCCCAAGAGCGCCGAGCGGATCGTCCACGCCCTCCTGGCCGGCGACCGACGGACGGCCGTGACGCTGGCCGAGGCACTGCGGGAGGTGGTCGAGCGGGTCCGCCCCTGCCGGGAGTGCTTCAACCTGACCGAGGGGGACCTGTGCCCGATCTGTCGGGACAGCCGCCGGGACGCCGGGGTGATCTGTGTGGTCGAGAGCCCGCGGGACGTGGACCTGTTCGAGCGTGCCGGCACCCACCGCGGCCTGTACCACGTGCTCGGCGGTCGGCTCGACCCTCTGAACGGCGTCGGCCCCGACCGGCTGACGCTGAGCGCCTTGGCCCAGCGGGTGAAACGCGGCGGGGTTCGGGAGGTGATCCTGGCCACCAGCCCGACGCTGGAGGGGGACGGGACGGCCCTGTTCGCCGGCAACCTGTTGGCCGGGACCGGGGTGGCGGTGACGAAGCTGGCCCGCGGACTACCCACCGGGTCGTCGCTGGAGTTGGCCAATCCGCAGATGCTGGCCGACGCTCTGGACGGCCGGCGCGCGGTCTGAACTGACACCGAGACGGCAGCGAGAGAGGGGATCATCGGATGAGCGGGATGCGGATGGAATTTGGGCTCCGCCCGGAGCTGGCCCAGAAGCAGATCATTGCCCCGCGCATGATCCAGTCCATGGAGATCCTCCAGCTCCCGGTCATGGCCCTCCAGGAGAAGATCCAGCAGGAGCTGCAAGAGAACCCGTTCCTGGAGACGCGGGACACCCGCGCGGAGGAGGAGAGCGAGACCGCCCCCGAGCCGGAGTTCAACCCGGACGCCCCGCTCAAACACGACGAGACCGGCGACATCGAGTTCGCCCGGATGGAGGAGATCAACCGCGACTGGGGGGACCACTTCAACGAGGAGCACCGCCCCAGCCGGACCGCCCTGGAGGAGCAGTCCGACAAGAAGCTCGACGCCATGCAGAATATCGCGTCCGCTCCGGAGTCCCTCCAGGAGCATCTGACCGAGCAACTCGCCTACCACGACCTGACCCCCGAGCAGTGGGAGTTGGTTGAGTACGTCATCTCTCACCTGGACGACAACGGCTACCTGCTGGCCCACGACCCGGACACCGGCAAGCCGGCCCCGGTGGACCTGGAGGAACTGGCCCGCAACTTCCCGAAGCGGCCGGTGACGCTGGCCGAGGTCGAGGAGGCGCTGGCCGTCGTCCAGAAGTTCGAGCCGGCCGGGGTCGGCGCCCGCGACACCAAGGAGTGCTTGCTGCTCCAGGTCGATGACGACAAAGTAGACCACCCCGACCTGGTCCGGGCGCTGATCCAGCACCACCTGGAGGACGTGGCCCACAACCGCCTGCCGGTCATCCAGAAGAAGACCGGGGCGGACATCCCGGCCATCAAGGAGGCGATCGAGGAACTCAAGCGACTCGACCCCAAGCCGGGTGCCCGGTTCACCAGCGAGTCGGCCCGGTACGTCGTGCCGGACATCATCGTGAAATGGACCGATGACGACGATTTCGAGATCCGGCTGACCGACGACTGGGTGCCGAACGTTCGGGTCAGCAAGCGGTACGTCGAACTCGCCAAGGACAAGAGCTACGACCCGAAGACCCGCGAGTTCCTCCAGCAGAAGTTCCGCAGCGCCCACTGGCTGATCGACGCCATCGAGCAGCGCCGCAATACCCTCATCCGGGTGACACGGGCGATCATCAACCACCAGCGCGCGTTCCTGGACAAGGGGCCGGAGCACATCCAGCCGTTGAAGATGGAGGACATCGCCAAGCTGGTCGGCGTCCACGTGACGACCGTCAGTCGGGCGGTGGACGATAAGTGGGTGGAGACGCCGCGGGGGGTGTTCCCGCTGAAGCGGTTCTTCGGCGGCGGCACCAAGAACAAGCAGACCGG